>CAYJAM010000034.1:0-12405 GCA_964367725.1 uncultured Sphingobacterium sp.
CCTTGAACGAATTGATATTTTTTCGAAGTGTCAGGGTATTTTAAACTGGACCGCATCAACCGATACTTTGGGTGGAACACCTGGTAAGCAAAACGCGGTAAATATCGGGAATTATGACTCGATACCATTTAAAGCGGACAGTATTAGACTTAAATCTGACACTACCATTTTACTATTTTTCAATAAATCCGCTGATATTACTTCAATTCGGCCTGAAAATTTCGTGCTGTCACCCTCAACTGCCCAGATCAAAAAAATCACTGAAGATTCCAAAATACGGCAGCTATACATCACGTTTAATGAGAAATTTCCGGCAGGAAAAACCTATAAGCTGAGTATTTCAGGAATAAAAGACTGCAGCGGAAATTTAATTCAAGCCCCCTCATCTAATTTGAGTTTCACTTTGCCTGCAGCAGCTCCACCTCCTTTAGAAAAACCTGATACAGCCTTGATCTACATCACTGAGATGTTCGCAGATCCATCACCCGAGGTCGGACTACCGCTTGTCGAATTTGTTGAAATTCATAATCCAGGCAAGGAAACCATTAACCTTGAAGGATGGAGTTTGAATGACACTCAAACCAAAGGAAACTTAAAAAAAAGCCTGCTGGCACCGGGTGAATTTCTGATTCTTTGCCCGGCTGCTGATACAAGCCAGTATAAAGTATACGGTAAGACGGCCGGACTATCTTCCTGGCCTGCGCTTGGAAATAGCTCTGACATTCTGGTCCTGAAAAGTCATAAAAACCGAATGGTTGATTCTGTTTCCTACTCAGATAAATGGTATAAAGACGTTCTAAAAAAATCTGGTGGATGGTCTCTGGAAAAAAATGACCTGAATTCAATCTCATGCCCCGATTTTTATAACTGGGCAGCATCCACAGACCAATCCGGTGGTACGCCGGGCAGAAAAAATAGCCAGGTTGTCCCATTTAACAACAATCTGGAACTAAAAATTGAGTCTGTCAATATCCTCTCAGATAGCACGCTTAGCATTTTATTTAACCAGATTCCAGACACAGGTTATTTAAAAGTTTCGAATTTTATTATCCCAAAGGAAATTGGAAGAGCGAAAAATATAGCTGTTCTACAGGATTATAAGGGAATTAGACTCAGCTTCAGTAAAAAATTTAATGAAGGAACAGATTACATACTTTTCGCTGATTCGCTCTATTCCTGTTCAGGAAAATTAAGCGCAGAAATGAACCGCAAAATATCTTTCAGGATTCCATCAATACCCGAAATTGACTACCCTCTGATAATAAATGAGATTTTTGCAGACCCAAGCCCCAGCCGGGGTTTACCAGAAGCAGAATTTGTGGAACTTTTTAATCCTACATCAAGTACTGTGAATATCACTGGTTTAAACTTTGGTGACCAGGGCAGAAATTTCTCATTTACCGCAGGTGAAATTGCAGCAAAATCATACCTTATTTTATGTGCTGAGAAGGACACTTCACTTTTCACTTCCTATGGAAAAGTTATTGGTCTGCCGTTGTGGCCCGACCTAAACAATGAAACTGATATTTTAATTCTAAAAAATAACAAGGGCAAAGAAATACATAAGCTTAGGTATGACTTCAATTGGTACCGGGATTCTGAGAAAAGGAAAGGTGGATACACCCTTGAGCTAATTGATCCAGAATCAATCTGCCTGAATTTTCAGAACTGGACAGGCAGCCGAGACAGCTCCGGAGGAACTCCAGGAAAGAAAAATTCAACATACCAGACTGATTACAAACCCGAAGTTTTGAAGTTGAAATCAATAGAAATTGTAGATAGTCTGAGAGTTTCTCTGGCCTTTAACAAAGCAGCAGATAGTGTTAAAGCAAGTACAAATAGTAATTACTTTCTGAATAATGGCGTAGGAAACCCTTTAAATGTCCAAATAAGCGGGCCTGACTTTAATCAGGTTACTTTAACTTTCAGTGAGCCGCTAACTAAAGGATACACCTATCGTCTGACAGTAACTAATATCAGTGATTGCAAAAACACAATAATTCCGGCAGAATTCAATTCCCTGGAATTTACTATAAGCAGAAATATTGTCAGGAATGATATTCTGATCACCGAAATACTATTTAATCCAAGAGCGGGAGGCTCAGATTTCGTAGAAATATTAAACAATAGTCATTATCCACTAGATTTGAAAGATCTTTCACTAGCCAGAATAGTCAAAGACAGTATAAATTCAATTCAGCAACTGAGCAAAAAGCAACAATTCATTGAACCCGGAAAATACCTTGCATTAACACCAGATCCCGAAAATATTAAAAAGGAGTATTTCATAAAAGATACAGCGTCCATCATTAAAATCGATCCCTTCCCGGCATTTAACGATGATGCCGGCATTGCAATACTGATCAGTAAAGGGCAAAAAATTGATCAGCTAAATTATTCTGAAAAAATGCATTTTCAGCTGCTTAAAACTAAAGAAGGGGTAAGTTTGGAACGCAGTAAACTGAACAGAGCTAATACTGATCCGGGGAACCTAAGATCGGCAACTTCAGCGTCTGGTTTTGCTACTCCAGGCTACAAAAATTCCCAATACTCCGATGATCCTGCATTTCAGGAGAATTTCACTCTTGCTTCAAAAACATTCTCTCCCGACAATGATGGCTATGAAGATCTGCTGGAAATGAATTATAAATTTCCCGGCCCCGGAAAAATTGCTAATGTATCTATATTTAACGCCCATGGCGTTTTAATAAAGAAGCTTCTTAAAAACTTCACATTAAATATTGAAGGCTCATTTATATGGGATGGATATAATGAATATGGCCAGCCTGTTCCGGGTGGCATCTACCTCTTACAGGCAGAATTCTTTGATACTGATGGGTATATCAGCAGATTTAGTAAGCCCTTTGTTCTGGCTGTTAAATTTAATTAAATCATGTTCCGGATATTTAATGAGTAAAGCAAAGCAGTTTTTCTAACTTTGAGGAAAACCAATTATTATGTTAGAAAAAATTGTGGTTATTGGCTCTAACGGGCAGATAGGTACAGAATTAGTCACCGAATTAAGAAAGAACTATGGCGATGGGAATGTCATAGCTTGTGATATTCGCCGGCCTGATTACGATATTAAAAATGCAGGGCCTTTCGAGTTTGTCAATGTACTTGAAAAGGATATTCTGAAGCAATTATTTCAGAAATATAAACCCACGCAGGTGTACCTGCTTGCTGCACTTTTATCTGCAACAGGCGAGCAAAATCCCAAATTAGCCTGGGATTTGAATATGAATGGTTTACTGAATGTACTTGATCTTGCCCTTGAATATAAAACAGCCCGTATCTATTGGCCAAGTTCAATCGCCGTTTTTGGTCCGAATTCACCTAAAGATCAAACCCCACAATACTGTGTAATGGATCCCAATACTGTTTATGGTATTAGTAAACTTGCAGGTGAACGCTGGTGTGAATATTATTTTCATCGCTATGGGCTGGATATCAGGAGCATAAGATATCCTGGATTGATAAGCTGGAAGGCAGCACCAGGTGGGGGAACAACAGACTATGCGATTCATATTTTCCATGATGCACTCAGGAAAAGCAGTTACAAAAGTTTCCTTTCGGCAGAAACTGAGTTACCGATGATGTATATGGATGATGCCATTCGCGGAACCATTGAATTGATGGATGCACCTGCAGAGAAAATCAATATCAGATCTTCCTATAACTTCACAGGCATGAGTTTCACTCCGGAAACTTTAGCTATAGAAATAAAAAAGCATATACCTGATTTTAAATTAGAATATACAGAATATGATCAGCGCCAGGCAATTGCTGACAGCTGGCCAAGATCAATTAATGACAGCAGTGCAGGTAATGATTGGGGCTGGAAACCCGAATTTGACATCTCCAAAATGACAGATTCTATGCTTAAAAACCTGAAGAGATAATTAAAATCCAGCCGTTGAAATTGGACATGCTATCCAATAAAAATAAAAAATCGCCTGAAGAGACCTGAAATTTTACCAGGACCTGTATTTTAGCGGCGAAATTGACAAATTAATAAAGACACAAACTGTACATAAAATGGGAAGAGCATTCGAGTTCCGTAAAGAGAGAAAGTTCAAACGCTGGGCAAAAATGGCCGTACAATTTACCCGATTGGGTAAAGAGATTGTTATGGCCGTGAAAGACGGAGGGTCAAATCCCGATGCAAATTCACGCCTTCGCACCGCCATGCAAAATGCCAAGGCTGTAAATATGCCAAAGCACACGGTTGAAGCTGCAATCAAAAGAGCCAGCAACAAAGATGAAAGCAATTATGAGGAAATCGTGTACGAAGGTTATGCCCCTCATGGTGTAGCCGTATTGATTGAAACCGCAACAGATAACACCAACAGAACGGTCGCTAATGTTCGCAGTTACTTTAATAAAACCAATGGCACATTGGGTAAGACGGGTTCACTGGATTTTATTTTCACCCGTAAATCAGTTTTCAGATTTGATCCCGGAGAAATGGAACTGGATGAACTGGAATTTGAGCTGATCGATGCTGGTCTTGAGGATCTTTATGTAGAAGTTGATGAATCAGGCAAGGACATAGGGGTAATTCATACTTCGTTTGAAGATTTCGGAAAAATGCAGAAAGCACTTGAAGAGAAGAATATTCCGGTAATCAGTGCTAAACTTGAGCGCATCGCCGAATCAACAACCGAGGTAACTGAAGAACAAGCCGCAGATGTATTCAAATTGATCGATAAACTGGAAGAGGACGATGATGTTCAGGCCGTTTATCACAATATGGCAGAATAAATACCCAAAAATGCTGAAATGACCTTTGAAGAATTTTTAATTAAGAAAAAAATTGATGCTATTCAACTTAAAGCAAAAGAACAGGCATTTTTTTCTGAATTCGAGAGTCATTTTCTTCAGATGGGCGAAAAAAGCTTTGATCATAGTAAGAAATTCTGGTTTAATAAATTACGCAGAGCCTATCACTTAAAGGAAGAACCAAAACCAGCTAATGAAGAAGCCAAAATCGTAGAAACTCCTGCTTCCACACAAGATAATCCGGGAACCGAGGCAATAAATCGGGAAAAGCCGGCTTATGTACCACGCTTTAAGGCTGCAGCGGCAGAAAAAGCAGACCAGTCCGCTCAAATTGTTGAATCAGGACCAGCTCCTGCCTATATTCCGCGATTTAAAGCTGCCATTAAAATGCCGGAGAATGTAGAAGATACCGGTTTGAATAAAGATCCGGAATCTGAAGAGAAAGTAAAGCCGATATACAAGCCAAGGTTTAAGGCACAAATTCAGGCACCTGAGGAAAAACAGCCAGAGATTACAAGGGAGCCTATTCCTGAATCAAATGAACAAGTGAAACCTGCTTATAAACCAAGGTTTAAACCGGGCCTGACAAGAAAAGATCCTGATTCTGAATAATTACCTTTTGTGGGAGAAAAGCCAGGATAAAAACTCAGGTTCTGCAAAAGCAGGGTCCCAGCTATTATGACCGGCTTCAGGATAAACTGTAAATTTTGCCGGGCGATTAAGTCTTTTTAACTCATTAACCACAGCCTCTGATTTCGATAGAGGTACTGTTGTATCTTTTCCTCCATGAAATATCCAAAGGGGAACATTCTTGTACTTTTTCACATTATCGACGTGATCACCTCCGCAAATAGCAAATGCAGCAGCAAAAGCCTTAGGTTTACGTCACAGTATTTCAAAGGTACCCATACCGCCCATCGAAAGACCTCCCACATAAAAGCGAGAATTATCAGTGTATTTCTGTGATTTCAAATAAGACTGAAGGCCAAGTAAAAGCTGCATGGCTTTCCCCGGATCCCCACCCTTTTGAAAACCGAACCGATCGCCAGTTTTTCCATCACCGAACTTAACATTTGCCCAGAAATCATTTTTGGGGCATTGAGGAAAAACGACTATTGCTGGAAAATCCCTCCTCATATCTGACCTTAAGAAAAGCTTGCTTCCATGCATCAGTTGCGCCTCATTGTCATTTCCACGTTCTCCGGCTCCATGCAGGAACATAAGAACCGGATATTCCTTTGAAGCATCAAAATTCTCAGGAAGTAGCATCCTGTACAATAGAGTATCAGTACCGCTGGTAAAAATCTCTTTAGAAAACATTGACTTATCCTGCGCAACAGAAAACTGTAGCATGAATAAGGCTATAATTGCAGAGGAAAGGAATCTTTTCATGGAAATATTTTGAGTTAAATTAAAATTTCTTCGCGGTATTAATTCATTTTTTCAGAAAAACAAAAAATACGGCAAGCATCAGAAAACCAAAACCGACCAGATGATTCCAGGCAATTTTTTCATTTCTGAAAAAAAACAAGGTGAATATCAGAAATATTCCGATTGACAGGGCCTCCTGAATCATCTTCAACTCCAGGAGATTGAATGGACCTCCATTGCCCTTGAACCCATATTTATTTGCAGGAACCTGAAAAATATACTCGAACATGGCAATACCCCAACTGATCATAATGATGGAAATAAGTCCGAGGCTCCTGCTCCATTCCATATCCTTAAATTTCAGATGCCCATACCATGCCAGGGTCATGAAAATATTGGAAATACAAAGAAAGGAAATTGTTAATACTGCCTTCAAAATATTAAACCTGTGAAAGTTTTAACTTCTGCTTATTCACAGGTTGTGGCACTTTAACATAATAGCCAGTCCCATCATATTCACGCTTTCTTGGATGTGCCTGACATATTTCAGAACAAGCACCATCCAGCTTTTCACCACAAGCATCACATTGGGTAAAATGCTCATTACATTCAGGATTTGCACAGTTTATCATTTTGGTTGTATGTGCACCACAATTGCGACAGGTAGAAATTACCACAGGATTCACTGTATTCACTTCTACTGCAACCCGGTTATCAAACACATAACATTTACCTTCAAAATCTTCACCTCCGGCTTCCTTTCCATACTTAATAATTCCCCCATGCAACTGATATACATTTTCAAACCCTTCGTGAAGCAATAAAGCCGAAGCCTTCTCACATTTAATCCCACCCGTACAATACGTTACGATCTTTTTGTCTTTATATTGAGCAAGCTCATTGATCATAGCAGGAAAATCCCGGAAATTCTCAATGTCAAAAGTAACCGCATTCTTGAAACGCCCGATTGAATGCTCGTAGTTCGACCTTACATCAACTATGACCACATCCTGATCATCTTTCATCTTGACGAACTCGGCAGGCTCTAAATGTATTCCTGTTTTCTTTTCGGGATTGATGATGCCCGGATCCCGGAGTCCGGAGTGAACAATTTCAGCCTTGTAACGGCAATGCATCTTGATAAATGAAGGTTCTTCTACATCATCGATCTTAAAATCAATTTTTGAGAAACGAGGATCCGCATGGAGGGTATCCATGTAAATTTTACAGGATTCAGCAGTTCCAGAAACAGTTCCATTTAGTCCTTCATCGGCAACGATGATCCTTCCGACAAGATTCAGGGATTTACAAAACTGAAGGTGATTGGATGCGAATTGTTCCGCATCTTCTATTCTACTATAACAATAGTAGAGAAGGGTCTGGTATTTTATCATAATTCATTGATACTGTTGCAAACAGCGTTTAATGCGATGCAAATATAAGGCGGCCAAACAAATTCTGCAAGAGGAATACCTGAAAGTAATCAGCGTTACCTAAAGTCCGGTAGCTATCCTGAAACCAAAGTCAGCCTTCTTTCCATTTAAATAAGACCAACCATATAAAGCTCGGAAATTCAGATATTTAATGCCAAAATAGAATTCAGTATAGTTTTTTGTAGCTGGTGTTCCCAGATAATTAAAGCCAGCGAGCTCATTCAATTTTAATTTCCGCAAAAGCGGCAGTTTATTTAATAAAAAGCCTGAAAAGTTATGCTCAAAATGCCCTTCAAGGTATTGATCAGTTGTGCTGAAATTATAATATTCAAGATAAAGAAAACTATTTACCCTGGCCGTATAACCCAGTGTTTGTGTTCCAATAAAATGCTTATAATCAACAAAATACAAATTATTCGTGTTTAAAAATTTACCTGCTCCAAGCCAGAAAGTGGAACTACCTATCAGCCCTAATTTGATATCAGATTTTGTCAGATCAAGTGATATTCTTGAATAATTCACATCAGATCCAAAGATGCCCTTTAGTCCGCTTTCGTAATTTAAACCCAACAATGGGTATTTTGAGGGCCTGTAATATTTACCTGAAGGATAGGTAGCATAATCATTACTGAATGCATAACTGGCCCTAAACTTAATTTTAAATGCCTGATTTTCAGGAAACATAGGAAGATCAGAGCCCGGAACAAGTGGGTTATTCGAAGTAAATTCCCGCCTTGCTAAATCCCTGATTGTATACTCTGATGTGTTTTGAAGGGACTTTCGGTTTGAAAATTCTGCGCTTAAACTGGTTTGCACACTCCCAAATGGTTTAAAATAAGACAGATTTAAGAATTTTGATTCATAGAGTTTCTGCAAATTTCGCTCATAATATAATGAGTTGGTTGTATTAGCAAGCTGACTTATGCTCTCCCGATCATTCAGATCCAATACATCTGATCCGGTATTGAGCGTAAACCTGCCGCTCTTAAGTGGAATAGAGGCCGAGAAACTTGCATAAAATTTCTCGCTGGACAGTCCGTAGCGAACTTTCCCGGAATATCTCAGGAATTTATTGGTCAGAGAATCAATCTGCTTTACATAAGATGCCCTGTAATTAATTCCGAAACCTTCTACTGTATTATAAAAAACAGAATTGATCAAAGATCCGAATTGATAATACTCCTTTCTAAATCTATTGCGCGGATTGTAACCAGTACCTAAGAGAAAATTTAATGGTTTTAATTTGTTGTTAGCCTTATCCAGTGAATCCAGATATACTTTAGACTCGCGCTTTGTTGCCAAAGCCTCTTTTTTTACGTAGTCAATTTGTTCTTCAACTGTCAATGGAATTGGCCTCGCCTGTTTCCAATAAGCCGTGTCTTTCTTATTTACTTCACGACTAATATTTAAAACCTCTTTGAAATCTTTAGGATCCAGCCTGGGATTCAGGTCATAGTTATTATAAAGTGCGATGTAATAGCCTCCAAATTTAAAGCCCAGAAAACCTCCTGAAAAGTCAAAACGAACCGAAGATGGCATCCAGGTTTTGGCGTTTACGGGAATAAATTCCTGCCTTATATTCAAAGTATCCACAAATTGTATGTTTGCCTCCCTGGTCAGGTAGAGATCGGCACTGTGTATTCTCCAGCTATCTTCAAGTATATAGATCACACCTCTGAAAACGGGATCAGCAGAGCGTTTGGGGATCAGTTCGATCTTATTGATCATCTGACCATTCTCGATGCTGGTGCCTAATAATCTATATCTGTAATAAAATAGTGCATTATCTGCGATAGGCGAAACGAAAGGCCTTGCACTCAGCCCCTCCATCTCCAGTAAGTTCTGATAAAAATTGATCCCTATATCCGTAGCACGGTTAAAGCTAAAAGCACGGTTACTTCCCGATACCTTAGATGATCTCATCACCTCACGATACTTTCCGGGTTTGATATAGCTTAGCTTCGACTCAGATTCTGACAGATATAGGATTCCCTTTCGGTTTGAATCAAGTCCGATTTGCTTACCCAGATCATCAATATCCCTTCCCAGAAATTTTTTTGGTGCTCCGAGCAACTTTTGCATCCCCTTGATGTATACTTCTGCGGTATATTCCTCAGTCTCGTTTAAATAATGGTTCCGCTCTCTGATTGCATTCCTGATTACCTCATAAGCTGGGTCTTCTGAATAAGCACGGACAATAACATCTTTCAGTTCATAAATCGCCTCAGTTAAAATGACAGGAATGAACTGGTCTGATTGCAGATCAATCAGCCTCGACTCCTGACTAAAACCAATAGCCTTGAATATTATTGTATGTTTCCCGGGGTCTAATTTCAGCTGATATTCGCCTTCGCTATTTGCAGAAGTTCCAGTTGTAGTGTTCTTTTCATAAACACTGGCAAATGGTACAGGTATTCCTTTATTATCGGTTATTTTGCCTTTAAGAATAAGTTTCTGAGCAAATAAGCCGTTGTAACCTAATATAAAAAACAGAAATACGTAAAGTGATCTCATGCATATTTTCTTGTAAAGATGGCAATATTATGAATAGGCATTCAAATTTGGTATAAATTTGACTTTGCCATGGAAGAGTTTAAAGAGGGAGAACCTGAAAGTCCGCAGAATTCGTAATTTTACACCATTAATCTAACCATTTATGTATAAGACCCTTCAACCAATTTTAGAGAAAGAACTGGAGGAAATAGAAAAAGCCGGGCTTTATAAGCGTGAGCGTGTTATTATCACTCCTCAGGGTGCTGATATTAAAATTCAGGGCGGACAGGAAGTAATCAATTTCTGCGCTAACAATTACCTCGGACTGGCATCTCATCCTAAGGTGATTGAAGCCGCTAAAAAAACACTCGACACGCATGGTTTTGGGATGGCCTCAGTTCGCTTCATCTGCGGAACACAGGACATTCACAAAGAACTGGAAGAAAAAATCTCAAAATTTCTGGGAACAGAAGATACAATTTTATATGCAGCCGCTTTTGATGCGAATGGGGGTGTATTTGAGCCTTTATTTGATGATCAGGATGCTATTATTTCAGATGCTTTAAATCATGCTTCAATAATTGACGGAGTTCGTTTGTGCAAAGCACAACGCTTCCGCTATAACCATGATGACATGGCAGATCTTGAAGAAAAATTAAAAGAAACCCAACATTTACGCCACCGCATTATCGTAAGTGATGGTTCCTTTTCTATGGACGGAACAATTGCCCAATTGGATAAAATTTGTGACCTGGCCGATAAATACAATGCACTTGTAATGATCGATGAATGTCATTCTTCCGGTTTTTTGGGTAAAACCGGCCGTGGGACACATGAACATCATGGTGTAATGGGCAGGGTAGATATTATTACCGGAACTTTGGGGAAGGCTTTGGGCGGGGCATCAGGGGGATTTACTTCAGGGCCAAAGGAAGTGATCAATCTTCTCAGACAACGCTCAAGACCCTATTTATTTTCAAATACATTGGCGCCTTCAATTGTTGGGGCTTCAATTGCAGTTTTGGATTTACTTGAAAAAAGCACCGAATTACGGGATAAACTTGAAGAAAACACCCTGTACTTCCGTGAAAAAATGACCGCGGCAGGCTTTGATATCAAACCGGGAACACATCCAATTGTACCGATCATGTTATATGATGCAAAACTTTCACAGGATTTTGCAGCAGAATTGCTCAAGGAAGGAATTTATGTGATCGGCTTTTATTTTCCGGTGGTACCAAAAGATAAAGCACGCATAAGGGTGCAGTTATCCGCGGCACACACTAAAGAACATCTGGATAAGGCCATTGCTGCGTTTGTTAAGGTTGGAGAAAAACTTGGCGTAATAAAATAAAAAGAAAAAAAAGGGACTTTAACCCCTTTAATTAAGATAATATGCAGGAAAAAATTGATCAATACACATCAGAAATAAAATCATTCCAACCAAAAAACAATGATGAACTCGAAGCATTCAGAATTCGCTTTCTGGGCACCAAAGGTATTATAAAAGACCTTTTCGAGGCATTTAAAACAGTTTCCTCTGAAGAGAAACGGGTTCTGGGCAAGGTTCTGAATGAATTCAAGCAAATGGCTGAAGCCAAATATCAGACACTGAAAGAAAGCTTAGAGACTGTTGAAAAAAGTGCTGATTCTGAGCTTGACCTTACTCTTCCGGGAGAAGGATTCGAACTTGGTGCACGCCATCCCTTATCTCTGGTGAGAAAAGAAATCATTGAGATCTTCAAAAAACTGGGATTCAACGTAGCTGAAGGTCCGGAGATTGAAGACGACTGGCATAATTTCTCGGCACTTAATTTCCCTGAAGAACACCCTGCAAGGGATATGCAGGATACATTTTTCATAAAAAAAGGCGGAGAGAAGGGGGATATTGCTTTACGTACTCATACCTCTTCTGTTCAGGTAAGAATGATGGAAGCCGGTAAACCGCCATTCCGCGCTATTATGCCGGGGAGAGTTTATCGTAATGAGGCCATTTCAGCAAGGGCACATTGCTTTTTTCATCAGGTTGAGGGACTCTATATCGATGAGAATGTTTCGTTTGCCGATCTAAAACAAACCTTATTTCATTTTGTTCAAGAGTTATTTGGGGAAGGCACAAAAGTGCGGTTCAGACCAAGTTATTTCCCTTTTACAGAACCATCGGCAGAAATGGATATTTCCTGTTCTATTTGTAAGGGCGATGGCTGCCAATTCTGTAAACATAGTGGCTGGGTAGAAATTCTGGGCTGCGGCATGGTAGACCCCAATGTTCTGGAGAACTGCAACATCGATAGCAAAAAATTTACAGGTTATGCTTTTGGTATGG
>CAYJAM010000035.1:0-12251 GCA_964367725.1 uncultured Sphingobacterium sp.
GAATGAATTCTCTGTTGAGGGTTCTTTTTCAAGAAAATTTGGAGAGGGATTTGCCTTGGGAACTGCATTAAGATACATCCGCTCAAGTTTGAGTAACGGACAATTCAACGGACAGGATATACAGCCTGCCACGGCTCTTGCAGCAGATGCTTCTGCATATTATAAAACAGGTACAGTTATGTTTGGCAAGGATGCAGAGCTTGCTTTAGGTTTGAACCTGTCTAATATCGGATCAAAGATGAGTTACTCGGAAGGAGGCTCAAAGTCCTTTCTTCCTGCCAATATGAAACTTGGTGCAGCTTCTACTTTTATTCTTGATGAATTGAATACTTTCACGGTTGCTCTTGATATGAACAAATTACTTGTTCCAACAAATCCTATCAGGGATATAAATGGAAATATTATTGATGGAAAGGACCCCGACCGTTCAGTGCCTGCTGCAATTTTTGGTTCTTTCAGTGATGCACCGGGTGGTTTTTCTGAAGAATTAAATGAGATCAGCTTCTCTCTTGGCACAGAATACTGGTACAATAAACAGTTTGCACTTCGCTCCGGGTATTTCTATGAAGCCCCAACAAAGGGTGACAGAAGATACCTTACACTCGGCGCTGGCTTAAAATACAATGTATTTAATCTTGATTTCGCTTATTTGCTGGCAAATCAACAAACCAGTCCATTGGCACAAACATTGCGCTTTTCACTGGTATTTAATTTCGAAAAGTAATTTCATGAAGATCAGGGTAGGGTTTGGGTTCGATGTACACCAATTAGTTGAAAATCATCCATTTATTTTAGGAGGAGTTAAATTAGAACATCATTCGGGTGCTTTCGGGCATTCTGATGCCGATGTTCTGGTTCATGCCATTTGTGATGCACTGCTTGGGGCAGCAAATCTGCGTGATATTGGCCATCATTTTTCCAATACTGATGATCGATGGAAAGGTATCAGCAGTCTTATTCTTTTGAAGGAATGTGTCAAATTACTTAATCAAAAAGGCTGGAATGTTGGAAATATCGATGCCATGTTATGTCTGGAGGCCCCGAAAATAAATCCGCATATTCCCGAAATGAAAGCCAAAATATCTGAGGCTGCCGGGATTACTGAGGATGATATCTCTATTAAGGCAACCACAAACGAAACTATGGGCTTTATTGGAAGGAAAGAAGGCCTGGTAGCTTACGCAGTTTGTCTGATAGAGAAAAATTGAGGGTTTAGGCCTAGTGTTTACCTGAATCAGGAATCTTGACCTCGCTGAAGTCTGCCGCACATTTGCCACAATTACTTGCGCAGCCCTTTTTACTGTTCATACTTTTATAGACCATACGGCCCATATAAATAATGGCAAGGATGAATAGCAGAATAACCAAAATCAGTTGATAATCCATAAATCAAAGTTACAGAATATCTGTCAATGCCAGGTCAGGCGAGGGTAAATTCTACCATGTTGCAAAATAATTTTATGCCTCAATTTATTTTTGATTGATGGTTAAATACGCCTTAATATAGTCTTAAATCGCTACAGGAAAAGCTCTTCATTTGCAAATCAGCCTAATTGCGAAGCCCTTATCTTCCTGTAATTGGCACATATTGCAAAAATCTGCTTATTAAATCCTACCTTTGCAAAAAATTTAAGAGTAATTTTTTAATGCAAAAAATAAGGAATATAGCGATCATCGCTCACGTTGACCACGGTAAAACTACATTGGTTGATAAAATTTTACACCAAACTAATTTGTTCCGTGATAATCAGGACACTGGGGATCTGATACTGGATAGCAATGATCTTGAACGTGAACGTGGTATTACCATTGTTTCAAAGAATGTTTCTGTAAACTATAAGGGTGTCAAAATTAATATTATTGATACTCCGGGACACGCCGACTTTGGTGGTGAGGTTGAACGGGTATTGAAAATGGCCGATGGGGTTATACTCCTGGTTGATGCCTTTGAAGGCGCAATGCCTCAAACCCGTTTTGTAACACAGAAAGCCCTTTCTTTGGGATTAAAGCCAGTTGTTATTGTAAATAAGGTAGACAAAGAAAACTGTCGTCCGGAAGAAGTCTATGAGTCAATCTTCGAATTGTTCTTCAATCTTGAAGCTACAGAAGATCAGCTTGATTTTCCTGTTTTATACGGTTCTTCAAAGCAGGGATGGATGAGTACAGACTGGAAAGTTCCTACTGAAGATATTACCCCATTACTGGATACTATTTTAGAGCACATTCCACCTGCACCAAGTTTTGATGGAACTCTTCAGATGCAGATCACTTCTCTGGATTATTCATCATTCGTAGGCCGTATCGCAATTGGGCGTGTGGCAAGGGGAGTGATTAAGGAAAATCAGCCCGTTTCATTAGTGAAGCGTGACGGAAAAATCCAGAAATCCAGAATTAAAGAGCTTTATACATTTGAAGGATTAGGAAAGATCAGGGTACAGGAGGTTTCATCAGGGGATATTTGTGCAGTAGTAGGAATCGAAGGTTTTGATATTGGTGATACTATTGCCGATTTCGATAATCCGGAACAACTTGAAGTAATAAAGATCGACGAACCAACCATGAATATGTTGTTTACAATCAACAATTCACCAATGTTTGGTAAGGAAGGGAAGTTTGTAACCTCGCAGCGTTTACGTGAGCGTCTTTACAAAGAGATGGAGAAAAACCTGGCCCTGAAAGTTATAGAAACTGATTCACCCGATTCTTATCTGGTTTATGGCCGTGGAATTCTGCACTTGTCAGTATTGATTGAAACAATGCGTCGCGAAGGATATGAACTGCAGGTTGGACAACCTCAGGTTATCATCAAAGAAATTGACGGAATGAAGTGTGAGCCGATTGAAACACTTATTGTGGATGTACCCGCAGAGGTTTCCGGTAAGGTGATTGAATTAGTTACACAACGTAAAGGTGAATTACTGATAATGGAGCCTAAGGGCGATCTTCAGCATCTTGAGTTTGAAATTCCGGCACGTGGGATCATCGGGCTTCGTAATAACGTATTGACCGCTACCGCGGGTGAGGCAATCATGGCTCACCGTTTTAAGGCTTATGAGCCATGGAAAGGTAATATTCCGGGCCGTTTGAATGGAGTTTTGGTATCAATGGAAAAGGGATCCACAACTGCTTATTCAATTGATAAATTGCAGGATCGTGGCCGTTTCTTCATCGAGCCGGGTGTTGAAGTTTATGAAGGACAGATCATGGGTGAGCATATCCGTGATAATGATCTGGTTGTAAACGTGGTTAAGGGTAAGGCTCTGACCAACATGCGCGCATCAGGTACAGATGATAATGCACGTATCGCTACTGCGGTTAAGTTTTCACTGGAAGAAGCTATGGAATACATCCAGGCTGATGAGTACATTGAAATAACTCCGAAAAGTATGCGTTTACGCAAGATCTATCTGACTGAGAATGAGCGAAAGATTAATGCTAAGAAGTTTGTGAATCAATAATCAAACGAAATATTTTAAAATACCACATGAAAAGCCCCGGATTTAATCCGGGGCTTTTCTATTATATTTGTTTTGATGAAGTTTCCAGTCGTACCCGGGTTTGACCAGCAAGCTTTTAGTAAATACCTGAAAAACACCGGCTGGTTGTTCCTTGCCAGGGTGGGGAGTTTAGGTATTAAGATTCTTGCGGGTATTGCCGTTGCCAATTATCTTGGTAAGACCGCGAATGGGATGCTAAATTACCCCCTTGTCTTTGTTACATTTTTTCTGGCAGCTGCAGCGCTTGGTCTTGATGGATTTGTAACTCGTGAACTCCTTTCAGAACCTGAGAAAAAAAATAAGCTGCTCGGTACTGCTTTTCGTATGCGGCTTCTCGCCGGAATCGTTATCATTCCTCTTGCCTGGCTAAGTTATACCCTCTTTAAAGGAACAAATGGCGATATACCTGTAAGTTATATTCTGATCGCCTCCTGTATCGGTATTACCCAATCATTATCTATAATCGATAGTTATTTTCAATCCCGGGTTCAGGGGAAATATGTCATGATGGTTCAGGTGACAGGGAATCTCTTGTCGGCAGGGATTAAACTTATTTTAATTTTTATTTCTGCACCATTATCATGGTTTATCTGGACTTTGCTCATTGATGCCGCAATTTTAGGAATAGGTTATCTGTTAGCTTACCGAGCAAAGGGGAATTATACATCAGATTGGGAATATGAAGGTAGCCTCGCCAAATACTTGTTAAAGCATTCCTGGCCGCTTGCATTTTCTGCTATTCTGGTTACTGTTTATATGAAAATAGGACAGCTCATGGTAGAAAGTTTTCTGGGGGTGGGAGCTCTTGGAATCTATTCTACAGTAGTTAACTGGAGTGAAAGCTGGTATTTTATCCCTGTTGCAATTGTCACTTCGGTATTTCCGGCCATTATGAATGCCCGAAGGGATGATCCATTGCGCTATCAGAAAAGATTGACCGATATGTATGATCTGATGGTTTTGATCAGCCTGGGTATTGCAATATTAATGAGCTTTGCATCTACCTATATTTACCAGTACTTTTATGCTGCAGAGTTTGCCGAGGGTGCTAAAATATTATCCATTCATATCTGGGCAGGCGTTTTTGTTTTTCTGGGAAGTGCTAGTGGTCAGTATCTGGTAGCTGAGGGTTATACCCGGTATTCCTTATATCGTACTGGCGCAGGTGCGGTAGTTAATGTTGTTCTGGGATTTTTCTGGATACCTTTATATGGACTTCAGGGTGCTGCTTTTGCTACACTTATCGCATACTTCTCTGCTACTTTTTTTATCCTAGTCTTTCCTGAAACAAGAAAACAAGGAATAAATATGCTTAAATCCTTATTTTTAATCTCACTCATTCAAAAAATCGCAAAACGTTGAAAAAAACGGAATCCTATACCAGTTTGATCAATCCGGCAAGAATAAAAACTCTATTGTCGTTCGGATTAAAAGGTTATTTATCAGAAATAGGCTGGTTTAAATCATTTGAAACCAAATCACCAATTGGCCGGAATTCAGAGCCTATTCCATGGGTCACTTATTCATTTATTGATTTTATAGCTGATCGTATTCAAAAGGATCATACAGTTTTTGAATTTGGTTCAGGTAATTCAACCTTTTACTATGCTCAGCGTGCTCAAAAGGTTGTTTCTGTAGAACACGATAAGGCATGGTTTGAGAAAATATCAGCATCGAAACCATTTAACTCTGAAATGATATTCTGCGAACTGCAGAAAGATGGGGATTACAGTAAAATGCCTGAAAGTATGGGTCTGAAGTTTGATATCATCATAGTAGATGGCCGCGACAGGGTGAACTGCTGCTACCATTCCCTGACTGCACTCAGCGAGAAGGGAGTGATAGTTCTCGACGATTCGGAACGGGAAAATTATGCTGCCGCGATCAGTTTTTTTAAAAAGCAGGGATTCAGGGAATTATCATTCAGTGGAATCTCTCCCGGCCTTTTTTATCGTAAGTCTACTTCAGTGTTTTATAAGGACAATAATTGCCTGGGTATTTAAGATGAATAATGAGATTTTAAGTGCTGATGTTAAAAGCGCCTATGATGATTTTTATCTGGGCCGTGATGAACAGTGGAGGATGCTTGGTGCAAAGTATAAGGCAAAAAACATCATCGATGTTTGCATGGGGCATGAATTTAATAAGGTTCTGGAAGTAGGAGCCGGTGATGGAAGTATCTTACAGCATCTCGATGATATGAATTCATTTCCTGAGATGCACGCCCTTGAGATCTCCCAAAGTGGTGTGGATCAGATCAATTTCAGAAAACTGAAAAATTTAAAATCGGTTACTATTTTCGATGGATATCACATCCCTTTTGCCGATAATGAATTTGATCTTGTTATTCTGGCCCATGTTCTTGAACATGTCGAGTTTGAACGGATGTTATTGCGTGAGATCAAACGGGTATCAAAGCATGTAATTATTGAGGTGCCCTGCGATTACCGATATGGCGTAGATAAAAGGATGAAGCATTTTTTGAATTACGGTCATATTAATATGTATACACCTACCTCAGTACGCTTCTTAGTTCAGTCTGAGGGCTTTGAAGTACTTGCGGATAAGGTTTCGATGATTGAACCGGAAGTGACGAAGTTCAACACATTTATAAATCAGGGGAAAACCAAAAGCCTGTTAAGCTCTCTTCGGATTGACGCTGAATACTTTGTCAAGAACTTGATTATTACATTAAGCGGCACCAGAAGGAAGGAATCTTTTGCCAATGCCTATACCCTGTTTTTAAGGAAGAATGGTGATCTGGATATCTTCAGTCATTAATTCTAAAGAATACATTTTATGAAGACTATCTTATTTTCAATTCCTTTTCTGCTGATTATTTTCCTGGAACTATTTAGCGATAGCACTCCGAGGAAATCATCAAATTGGAATTATTATGCTGATTCTCTGTCGATCAGAAAAGCCTTTTCTGAATCGCCGGTACTTTCTGCCCGTGAATCTATACGAAAAATGCAGATTGAGAAAGGTTTCAAAATTCATATAGTCGCAACTGAACCACTCTTAAATACACCTGTTGCACTCAGCTTCGATGATAAAGGCAGGATTTGGGTTGTCGAAATGGAAAACTACATGCCCGATTCCATAGGAACAGGCGAAGATCTGCCGGTTGGAAAGATTGTCATTCTGACTGATCGGAACGGCGATGGAAAAATGGATGAAAGAAAGATCTTTCTCGATTCCCTGGTACTTCCACGTGCTATTTGCTTCATTGAAAATGGAATTCTTGTTGCTGAATCTCCAAACCTTTGGCATTACGAAATTAAAAATGATAAGCCGGTCAATAAAACGCTTGTTGATGCCGCTTACGCCGAAGGCGGAAACGTGGAACATCAGCCCAACGGCTTGTTCAGAGCTTTGGATAACTGGATCTATAATGCAAAATCGACCAAAAGGTATAGAAAACAAGGCAATAAATGGCTGATTGAACGAACCCATTTCCGTGGCCAATGGGGGATTTCTCAGGATGACCAGGGTCGTTTATTTTATAATAATAACTCCGAGAATCTTCAGGGTGATTACTTTAGTCCGGGGTTTGGAGCCACAAATTCGAATCAGTCAAGGCTTGCCGGCTTTTCAGAAAGCATTATCAAAAACAATAAAGTTTACCCAATCAGGCCTAATACTGGTGTAAACCGGGCATATATGAAGGGGATTATTGATGATAATTTAAAGCTGGTTAATTTTACTGCTGCCTGTGGACCGGTAATCTTTAACAGCACCTTGTTTGGCCCTGATTATTATGGAAACGCATTTGTTGCCGAGCCTTCTGCAAATCTTATCAAACGAAATATATTGAGCAATGATGGAAACCTGGTTACAGGTAAACAAGCCTATGTCGGACGCGAATTTCTAGCAAGCACAGACGAACGGTTCAGGCCTGTAAATCTTTATACCGGCCCGGATGGGGCTCTGTATATTGTTGATATTTACCGTGGGATCATACAGCATAAAACCTATTTAACTCCTTATTTGAAAAGTGAGATTAAAGCCAGAAACCTGACTCAGCCTCTTAATTATGGCCGTATTTACAGGGTGATGCCGAAGGGGAAAAAGGCCCGGGGAGTCAAAATTCCACAGGATCCCTCCAAACTGATCTCCCTATTATCCCACTCAAATGGTTGGGTTCGTAATAAAGCCCAGCAAATTCTTGTCGACGGAAAGGACAAGAGTCAGGAGCTACCTTTAAGGCAGGTATTAAAATCCGATTCACAGCCTTTAGCCAGGGTTCATGCCCTTTGGACTATGGAGGGCCTGGGAGTTCTGAAAAAGGAAGATGTATTACCCCTTTTGAAAAGTACCGACTGGACACTGCGTATGCAGGCATTAGGTGTATTGCCTTCTGTTTTGAACAGGGCAAATTATAAAGAGTTACTCAAGGTCTTAATTACAATGCTTGATGAAAATGATACGCTTGCGGCTCCATACCTGGCTTTTTTAAGTCCTTATATTCAGGCTTTTGATCCGGATGCGGCCAATAAACTTTTGCTGGACCTCTCTAAAAAATATTCAGGCAATGTTTTTATTTCTGATGCGGTAATCAGTAATCTGCAAAATAAGGAGGCTGGTTTTTATAAGGAGTTTACCGGGATCAATCCGGATACAAGTCTGATAATCAGCAAACGTCTGAAGAAGATTGTCGATGATATGGCGAAAAAGAAAGTCAATGCTCCAGATCCGGCAAAGGAATTCCCCAGAGGACTTGCTTTGTATCGCAGTATTTGTCAGGCTTGCCATGGAGCTGATGGGAATGGGGTTAATGGACTTGCTCCACCACTAAATAACTCAGATTGGGTTACTGGGGATAAGAAAAGGCTGGCATCGGTCGTTCTCTATGGACTTAGCGGGCCGATAACCGTCAGCAAAAAATTATACAAGGCTCCGGAGGTCAGCGGTGAGATGCCCGGGATTGCTTCAAATACTAATTTTTCGGATGAGGATGTTGCTCAGGTTTTAAGTTATATCCGTGGCTCCTGGGCTAATTCAGCTGATAAAGTTTCAAAAGAAGATGTTGCAGCCATACGGTTGAAATATAAAGGAAGGCAGATGGGGTTTACGGAGAAAGAATTTAATTAGTTGAGAATTGAGAATTGAGAATGAAAAATGCAGGTTCAAATTAAAATACTTTACTCGGATAGTTCCGTACTAAATACTATGTACTCAATACTCAATACTAAATAATGCAGAACTTTGCACCTATAGCTTTATTCGTTTATAACCGTCCGGAGCATACCAGGCGGACAATAAAGTTTTTGCAGCAAAATTTGCTGGCGGATGAATCCCGGCTTTTTATTTTTTCAGATGCAGCTAAAGATCCCTCTCAACAAGTATTAGTGGATGAAGTGAGGGATATTATGAAACAGGTTGAAGGTTTTAAATCAGTTGAGTTGATTGAAAGAAAAACTAATTTCGGTCTGGCTGAGTCTATTATAGATGGGGTGAGCATGTTGATTTCAGAATATGGTAAAGTGATCGTGTTTGAGGATGATCTGATTAGTTCGGCATATACACTGCAATATTTTAATGATGCCCTGATTCGGTATCAGAATGAAGAAAGGGTCATGCATATTGGTGCTTATATGTATCCGCTGAAAGCTGAAAACTTACCTGAAACCTTTTTTTATAGGGCCGCTACAAGCTGGGGATGGGCAACCTGGGACAGGGCCTGGAAAGATTTTGAACCTGATATTAATAAGATAATCGACCGGTTCGACAGGAAAAAGAGACTTGAATTCTCCATTGAGGGCACCATGAACTTCTGGAAACAGATCATTGAATTTAAACGGGGCAGAAACAATTCATGGGCTATACGCTGGTATGCTTCTATATTTCTCAAAGATGGTTTGACATTGAATCCTTCTAAATCGCTGATCAATAATATTGGGCATGATGGATCAGGAATTCATTCAGGCTTGAATGATATTTATCATGTAATCATCAATCCACTTCCTGTAACATCCTTCCCTGAAAAAATTGAGGAGAACCCGGAAACTTATCAGGCAATCAAAAATTTCCTAAAAACCCGAAAGGGGAGCTTATGGCAAAGAATATTGCGGTATGCTAAACAGAAAATTAAGGGTATCTGATTATTTCTTTGCCTCCAGAACGATGTAGGGTGATAAGAATTTTGATTCAAAAGGTATCAGTGTAGTAGCTACCTTTCCAATGAACCAAATGGTCTTGATAAATGCTTTTGTCATTCCTGATTTTTGATCTTTATTTTCCAGCCAGACACTGTATCTGCCATAGTAAGAGGATTTTATGGATTCAAGTCCGAGCTCTTTCAATATCCCAGAAAGATATTCAGTATCCATACATTCTATGTAGTGTTTATCGTAATTATCCCTGTCAAAAGTCTTTTGAACCCAGCCATTTACACTTCTGAAATTAGGCAGGGTTATGAATAAAGTACCACCTGGTTTTAGAAATTCAAGATGCCGTTCAATAATATCTTTGGTATCCTTAAAATGCTCTATCAGACCGCAGGAAAGCACCAGATCATATTTTTGTTCAGGCTGAAACTGAAATACATCATTCTCAATTACCGGAATATTACTTTCATCCAGACCATTTTTGTTCAGGACCTTTTTTAAAATATCAGGATGAATAAAATAATCGAATAGCGTGGTTTTAACTCCCAGATACTTGTGGAGGAAGATGGAATAATAGCCTGGAAATCCGCCCAGTTCAATAGCTGTCTGTACATTATTTGTCTTAACTATTTCATTAAGTTGCTGATGAAATAGGTAATCCTTGCTGATCTGAATAGCCAGATCGGGTTTAGATTCCCAATAGTTTGTCCAAAACTGCCTGTCGGTTAATTGATTTCCCATGCAGCAACAAAGAAAACAAAATTTTACATATGCTGGTGAAAATAGAAGGGAAAGCAATTTGTTTTTCTGAAAATCGTCCTGTTTATGATATGAATTGTATTTTTGGGATAGTGAGAATTATCCATCTGAATACGTATGCTGGTAACGGCGGAGCTGGAAGGGCCTGTGCACGCCTCAATAAAGCTCTGAAAGCTGAAGGGCTTGATTCTGTGCTGGCAGTTAATTTTCTGTTCAGGGATGATCCGGAGCTTGTTAATCTATCTAAAGGCTTTTTCAATAAATGGCTCACTGCATTTGGAATCATATTCGAGCGGTATTATACTAAGTTTTTCACCAAACCGCTACCCATACCATTTTCTTTTCCGCTATGGGGCAGAAATATATCAAAGCTTGATTTAATTCGATCTGCTGATATCATTCATCTGCATTGGATCAACCATGCTTTCTTAAGACCAAAAGATATTGCAAAATTGTCTGCTTTGAATAAACCGATCGTATGGACTTTTCATGACAGCAATGCTTTTACAGGTGGATGCCATGTGCGGTATGATTGTGATCATTTTCTGAAGGAGTGTGGTAATTGTCCGGTACTGAAGAATTCTGGTCCGTATTATCAATCTCATAAAATCTGGCTTCAAAAGAAAAACGCCTATTCAGGACTGAATTTTACCGTCATTGCGCCCGGAAGATGGATGGCTGATTCGGTTCGGCTGAGCAGTTTGCTTAGATCGGCGAAAGTTGTAAATATTCCGAATACCCTGGATACGGATGTTTTTAAGCCATCAGATAAAGCTTCGGCCAGGCAAGCACTTGGTTTGGCAACTGAAAAGTTCATTATGATGAGCGGTTTTATGCCATCCAGGATGGATATGCATAAGGGGACAAGCTATTTGGTCGACGCGATAGAATTGTTCGCCGGGAATTATGATATTGATCCTAATCAGATGGAACTAATTATTTTTGGTAACAGAGATGAAAAGAATGTTCCTGATTTTCCAATCAAAACTACTTTTCTTGGGACTATTTCAGATGATGAGAAGCTGGCCTTATGTTATAGCACAGCCGATGTATTTCTGGCTCCCTCACTTGAAGATAATCTTCCGAACACTGTAATGGAGAGCCTCGCCTGCGGAACTCCGGTAGTTGCATTCAGGACCGGTGGAATTCCGGATATGGTTCAGCATCAGCATAATGGTTACCTTGCTGAATATCGTTCTTCTGCAGATCTTGCCCGTGGAATTGCCTGGGTTTATTCGGCCAATCGCCTGGTATTAAGTGCAAATTCCCGCAGAACAATTGAAGATCATTTTTCGGAGCATATTATTGCACGCCGGCATATCGAGTTATATGAATCATTGCTAAAAAATCATGTTCCAGCCTAAATTAACTGTCATTACGATTGTTTATAACAATGTCCGGGATATTGAACGTACAGTTCTGTCGGTTTTGAACCAAACCTACCCTAACATTGAATACCTGGTAATTGATGGTGCCTCGAATGATGGAACTCTGGACATTCTAAAAAAATATGAAGGCAGACTGGCTCAACTGATTTCTGAAAAGGATAAGGGTATTTATGATGCGATGAACAAAGGACTGGCGCTGGCTTCTGGTGATTATATTTTGTTTATGAATTCAGGTGATGAAATCTATGCTTCTGATACAGTTGAGAATGTATTTGCGTCTGCCCCCGATGCGGATATCTATTATGGGGAGACTGAGATGTACGATGAAGAATGGAAAAGTCTGGGACAAAGAAGGCATAAAGCTCCTGAAACTTTTAGCTGGAGAGATTTTAAGTATGGGATGAGCATCAGCCACCAGGCTATTTATATCCGAAGATCACTGACTGAGCCTTATGATCCCCAATACAAATTAAGTGCAGATATCGATTGGATCATTA
>CAYJAM010000036.1:0-12223 GCA_964367725.1 uncultured Sphingobacterium sp.
TCCATGGCGGCACAAGCCTGATCGGAGGTAACAGTCAGTGTATAAACAATATCATCTGTTGGGCTTGCTATCGGATCCGGAATATCATCGCGGCTTAAACCGGTTGAAGGAAACCATTTATAAGTCAGGTTACTACCGCTTGCTATAGCATTCAGTTTAGTTTCACCACCTTCAAGAATTAATGTATCTCTGCCGGCATTAACTGAAGGAGTTGGCATGACTGTAATGGTTCTTGTAAGTGAATCTGCACAACCGTTAGATGCCGTAAAGACATACTTCAGTGTATGTGTTCCGACTCCCGCCTGACCGGGGTTGAAAATACCTGTAGAGGATACCCCCATACCTGAAAAAGTACCAGCTCCTGTCTGTCCTGATAATTCGCTTGCCTGTGTAATCCGGAAAGGAGCGACTTCCTGACAAACATTAGTAAGAGCAGTAAAACTTACAGAAGGAGCTGCCAATAGTATGATGGTTTGAATTTCTTCATCAGCGCAGCTTCCGCCTGAATAAGCAAGCATTCTCACTCTGATTTGCTTAGTACCTGGTGAGCTGAAAACAGGATAGGGAAAACGATATTCCTTGCCCGGAAGGGGATTCTCGTCCACAATTTTAGTTCCTGGAGCATTATCATAATCAAAAAACCACTCTACTTTTCCTACCACTCCAAAATCAACAGTCGATGTATTACGAAATACTACCTCCTTATTGCTGCATAAGCCGGAAGGGTTCAGGATATCAAATCCTGCAGTTGGGATTGCCCCATTTACAGTGAATGTTTTAACCATTGTATTTACACAACCCGTCTTCGAGGTAACCGTTAAGGTAACCTGATAATTACCCGCAATGGTGTACCTATGAGTCGGGTTTTTCAAAGTAGATGTATTTGTGCCCGGCGCAGCTGCTGCATTCCCAAAATTCCAGAGATACGTAAGCTCCGATCCATCAGATATGGTGGTTGAATCTGTAAACTGAGCAAAGGAATCTCTGATACACACTTCAGGCACTCCAAAATTAACCAGGGGTAATGGGTTAATTACTATGGACTTTTCAAAAACCATACTCTCACAGCCATTATCAGTCAGGATCCTTAATTTGACTAAATAAGTTCCACTGACTTTGAACGTATGGGTAAAGGGTGTTGCGGAATCCTTTTCCTCTATCGGACTCTGGTCGCCAAAATCCCAGAACCATTTAATGATCTTGCCCTCTGAGGAAACCGACTGATCACTGAAAGTTAATGTCTTATTTTCACAGGCTGGTGAACTGCTTGAAAAATCTGCTACCGGAAGCGCATAAATAATTATATCCTGAGAAAAAACCTCAGAAGCACATCCACTTTCTCCTTCAACAATTAGTTTGACTTTATATGTTCCACTTTTCTTATAGATATGAGTTGGATGTTGTTTATCAGAAAATTCATTATCGCCGAAATCCCAGGTCCAACTAACGATCTTTTTCCCATTGGCTATGCTGGTATCCCTAAACGCGACAGAAGCATTGACACAACTTTTGCTTAAAGCGGTAAAAGATGCTACAGGGGGATCAAATATCTCAAAATCCAGGCTAACCAGTTCACTGGCATCACAACCTGATGGATTTGGGTTTTGTGCAATAGCTGTAATTTTATATTTTCCTGTTTTACTATAAACCGGGTCTGCTTGCGGATAGATATAACTGTAAACTGTTCTGCCATCAATTTGTGAAGTCGTAAAGGCGGGATTGGGATCTGTGTAAGAGCCTTTGCCATTATCAAGATCCCAGACAATACTTGATGACTGATAAGGAAGCTTCAAAACGAATTTGGGTGCTGCATTGGAACAACCACTGGTTATGACTTTTGATGTTTGTGTGCTTGCTGTAATATTCTGAAAAAGATTACGAACATCGGCACCTGCAAGATATGCATAAGACTCAACTGGCCCATAACCATAAGCAACTGCTACAAAACCACCACTTGCTTTAATACGATGCTGATCCTGGGCACTGGTAACATCAATAATTACATATGAATATTCACTATCTACTGTTTTTAAATTACTGACAGCAGACCCATCTACTGTTAAACCCGGAGCATCTGTGGTCTTAATGATAATATTCAGAAAGTATTTTAAAATATTAGTTCTAACACCTGCAACGCTATTTAATTTGGAGAACACTGTAATATCACTCAATGTCTGTTCGATGGGATTCAAAATTGTCATTTCCGGATCACCTGGAAATGCAGGATTTTGATTGTTAGTATTTGCCGAATTACAATTCTGTGCACTTTGATATTGGGCAACTCCAATTGGCTTATCTGCCTTCAAAATACTTGGCTTATCAGTAAAATAGGTGATAATACTACCTTTTTTATATGGATTAGCCAATGGAGTAGTCAAAGCAAGGGTATTACTTCCATTAACCGTGATATTGGTATTGTCCTCAGAAACGATGATACGAATAGCATCAACATTTCCATTTTCAGTATTGTAGAAAGGAGCGGTAACGAAATTCTTCCCCCAGGATGATACCGGAAATAGTTGCTGATATAAATTATCACCACCACTGGGGGTTGGTTTGCCTGGTATTGAAACATTGGGATTCGTTCTGGTATTTCCATCTTCGCAAAATGCAGACCAGGTACTACCAGAAAAAACCGCTATTGGTTTGCAACTTCCTAAAGTTCTGATCAAAGAACCGGAGACATCATTCGCAGACTGGTATTGATAAATATCCCCCTTATTCAATTTTTGGGTTATTTTATATGTGGTATTGGCTTTTCGTGCACCGTTAAAACTGTCAGTAGAAGGTGTAATTTCTATTTCTGTATTGTCCTCAACTGCAAGTATTGTGAATTCAGACTTGGCATTACCTCCCTGGGCTCCACCTGCATTCTGATAAGAAAATGCATAATATTCCCGCCCTAAGGATTTGGTCGGAAGTATTAAACTACCTCCGGTTCTGGCACTGTTTGAAATGATTGAGTAGACTGAAATCGGACTGCCTGAAGTTATATGTATCCCCTTGTTAGATTCAATAACATCAGAACTTGCAATATGGACATCAACAACATTGGGATCAACAAATACAGGGGTAATCACATTCGCACTTATATTACCGGCAGAAATGGTTTGGCCACTAACTTCAACCTGATAAGTTGTATTCACATCTGAAGAAAGAAATAAAGTCATCCTTGACAACTTTGCATCAATATGACCGGCATAAGCTACCCAAAAATCAGTCCCTTTGTTTGAAGTACTTTGTGCGGATGCAGATAGGCTTAAACCGGCAAACAGGCCAAAAACAATGAGTACTATTCCTGGTATATGTTTCAAAGTTGTATTAAAATTCTATGAAGATGATTAAACAGAAAAAATCCGCTTTTAAAACTACGTAAACTTTTGATTTGATGTTGGACAATTAAAAATTCAGTTAGTTTAAAATTGAGATCAACAAAATAAATCTGCTCAATCGATCGGCACAAATTTGACCAGAGATGGTTTGTCAATTTGCAATTTTTCACCTGTAGGACTTAGTTTCCCTGTTTCCTGATCACGCTTAAATACAATGATTTCATTACTTGCCTGTCCTGTGGAGAGAAGCCAGTTGCCGCTTGGGTCAATATCAAATGTGCGTGAACTTCTACCCAATGAAGGCTGCCTTGCAATCAGACTAAGCATACCTGTTTTCTGATCAATAGAATAGATAGCAATCTCATTCAGAGTACTCCGGGTACTTGCATAAAGAAATTTTCCATCTGCAGAAACATGAATGTCTGCTCCATGACCCGGACCTGTAAAACCTTCAGGCAGCATAGTAATGGCCTGAATCTGGCTTAAATGACCTTTTTTATATTTAAAGGCATATACTTTAGAGTTAATTTCTGTAACTGAATAGAGAAATTTTTTATTAGGATGAAATGTTAAGTGCCTGGGACCAGCACCTGGTTCCAGAATAACAAATGGCTGAGCTGCTGCTGTTAATGCCTGTGGTCTTCTTTTGGCATTGAACCTGTATATATCGATCTTATCTGTACCCAGATCGGCAGTTAAAACAAATTTATTATCCGGTGATACTACCGCAGAATGTACAAAAGGCTTTTTCCTTGCAATACTGCTTCCTTCATGTTTAATATCCTGGATATCAGCACCCAATGTACCATCTGGCTCTACCGGCAAAGCAGTAATGGAGCCTCCTCCATAATTGGCAGCAAAAACATATTTTCCTTTAGCATCAACAGAAATATAAGTTGGCCCGTTGCTGCCTGAAGGCTGACTGTTTAAATATTTCAATTCACCGGTTGTGGCATCAAATGCAAACGAACTAATTTTACTGCCTCTTCCTTCTGTTACAGCATATACAAATTTCCTGTCCTTTGTCAAAGCAAAATAGGAAGGGCTTTCTATTATTGCCTTCGACTTATAAGTCATAGATCCATTCTGACTGTCAAATTCATACACATAAATTCCTTCACTCTTTCCCGGAGAAGTGTAGGTACCGATTAGCAAATGGTATTTTGTACTTTGAGCCTTTAAGCTTGAAGTTAAAAGCAATAAAACAAAAAGTAATGTAATCCTCGTTGTAGTCATAATTAAGTTTCCTGTGTTAATCCCAAAAATATTAAAAAAAAGGGGAGAAATCTGCATCAACAGATTCTCCCCTTTATTAATATTTATCCAGGGAATAAGTCCCGGAAATCAAAAACTCCTAGTTCTGTGCGGTATGGACCACACCGGAGGCTGTGATTGTTAATCCTCCAATCTGCCCGCTTTTCAAAACAAAATTGGCCTGGGTATCGCCCCATATCAGATTGAAACCAAATCCCCCACGAGGTGCTCCTGTACCAACATTAGTTGAAGGATAAATACCAGGATCACCTATCACAATACGATCACTCAACTGAGACAAATTAATCCGGCTGCCATTCAAAGTAAGATATTGCGCTCCATCTCTGGCGCCAGTACCGCTATCAAATAACCAGTCAAAATTAGTTTTTGAAGGACCATACTCAAAAATCTTCCATTCAGTTCGTGTACTGAAATTGGTGCCCACGTAATTGTTTTCAGATGAAATTACTGCATAATTTCCTAATCCATCCGTTACCCATATATTCAAATAAGGCACAATGCCCGAATTTCCTGAAAGCAAGGTCCAGTTCACACTTTGAATTGAATTAAGTTTCTGGCCGTCAAAAAAATCTGTACCATAACCAACTTTTTGTCCTGCGCGCGGAGTACTGTATAGAAAGCCATCCCCTGCAACATTCTCAGTTAAAAGCACATCCATATCCCAGGGAGCAACAATTGTACCTGCATTATTTCGAATATTAAATGCTACGAAATCAGGACCGCAATTTTCATCAATAATTCCATTGCAGTTATTGTCTTTCCCATCACCGCAAACTTCAGCAGCACCGGGATTTATAGTTGCATCATTGTCATTGCAGTCATCCTTTGAACCTGAGCAGGCACCCACAGCCGTATAACCATCACCATCTGCATCCAGAACAAAATCACCATGCGCCAAATGCGATTCAAGTGCATTCACTTTTATTTCAATGACAGTTATTTTGCCCTTACCTGCCTGATGACAAACTTTTACTTTCTTACCATGCCCATTCTTTATGGCATCTATTAAAAGGTCAGTCTCAACTTTCTTACAGGATGACAGGATCAATAAAAAAGAGAGACTCAAATAAATTAGTTTTTTCATGATTGATGTTTTGAGTTCATATTAGTTTCAGGGTACTTATACTCCTTCCAAAGAAAATAGTTTTAAAAAATTATCGCTATTAGAAAAAATATTTCAAACTGACAGTGTATTCATCTGAAAATCAGATAAAAAAATCCGATTAAAACATAATGAACTGACAGGTAAGAAGTCTGAGCTTACATCCGGTAAAATCCTTACAAAACAAATAATCTCTTTCACTTTCTGATATGAACTAAATTACTTTATATTTATGGGTACGTACACAATCTATCTATGAGAACAAATTTCGTTTTCCTGCTTATCATCTCTATCACACTTTCCTTTGGTGCATTTGCTCAAAAACAGGTCCGGGTCATCCCTCTTCCAGACAAGACAGGATTTACAGTAGAATCTTCAACGAAGGATCTGGGCAATGGTTTTTTTGATCATGGGGTCGCTTCTCCGATCAGTAATCATCGGGGGGTAGTTTCAACTGTTGACGGGAATGGAAGGAATGTGGTTCTGGTCTGGTTGTTTGATCATCGCGGAGGATATTCATTGTTAATGATCGATGCTGAAACTGGGAAAAGTGAAGAGTTTACAATTCCATTTAACCCTAAACAGGATACCCCTTACTCATCCATATTATCAAGCAGCAATAAATTCTATACCCATTTCAGTGATCACTTCACAGAATTTGATCCGGTAAAGCGGGCCTTTACCTTCACTCAAAAGACTATGCCGCAAATGGCAATGGCAATGACTGAAGACGATAATGGTAAGATCTGGGCAATTACTTATCCAAACAGCGGAATGATTTCTTTTGATCCGAAAAGCAGAGAGTTGAAGGACTTTGGCTTTGTACACAAGGAAAACTGGCGACAGTATCAGCGCTCATTGGTTGCCGATGACGCCGGCTGGATCTATTTTGGATTGGGTAATGCTTCCAGCCAGATTTTGGCTTTTGATCCTAACACCGGAATTGCCAGGCCTATGCTTCCCGAAGATGAACGAAAACTGGGAACTGCTGTTGTGTATCGCGACCTGAATGGGAAGGTCTATGGACAGGCATTGGGCTCGATAGATAATGAATGGTATGAGTTTTATAAAGGCGAAGGCAAAAAGATTGGCCAGCATACCAATCGCAGGCCCAAAAAGATCATTACCGATTCACAGAGTCTGTTCTACCGCAACTTCCCTGATGGTACTGTTTTGAAGAACCTGGATCTGGTTAACCGAATACTGATTACAGAAAATCCTAACACCAAAGCCTTAAAGGAAGTATCATTAAATTATACCAGTGATGGTGCCATCGTAATGGGGATTGGTACAGCACCCGACGGGACCATTGTCGGGGGAACCGCCTTCCCTATGCGGTTTTTTAATTATGATCTTAAAAAAGACAAATGGATAAACAGAGCAGCTTTGGGTCAGTTCAATGCCCTGGTCAACCAAAATAAAAAAGTTTATTTTGGAGTATATGCCGGAGGGCATCTGATTGAATGGGATCCCTATAAACCCTGGGTAGCTACAAAACTGGATGATAAAGAATCAAACCCCCTTCATCTTGCTACAGTTTCACCCGACCTGATTCGCCCCTACCGGATCATTGCGCACCCGGATGGCAAGACCATTATCATGGGAGGGACGCCACAATATGGAGCCACTGGCGGCGGACTGCTATTTTATGATAACCAGGCAAAATCAAAAACTTTTCTGAAAGACATTGAAGTTGTCAAAGACCAAACCAGCATGAGTTTGGTGCCGCTTCCAGATGGCAAACTGCTGGGCGGCACTACCACATCACCTGGAAGTGGCGGTGAGAAAAAGGCAAAAGAAGCCTTGTTATATATCATGGATATGGCAAGCAAGAAAATAGAATGGCAGGAAGTTGTATTTCCTGGTGTGCAGGAGTATAGCGAGATGAGAATGATGCCCGATGGCCTGGTTTATGGCATTACTGATAAGAGGCAGTTCTTCGTTTTTGATCCGGCAAAGAAACAAGTGGTCTTTACAAAAGATATTTCTTCTGAATTCGGACCCACAACTGCAGAGCAAAGTCCCAGGATATTTGTAATGGGTCCAAAGAATGAAGTTTATTTACTTTTTGCAAAGGGAGCAATCGTTCAGGTCTTACCAAACAGCTATGAAATGAAGCTTATAGCCACCGCTCCGGGACCGATCAAAGCAGGCGGCGATTATGCCCATGGTCGCATATTCTTCGTATCAGGCTCACATTTAATGAGTTATAAACTAAAATAATTAATTCCATCAGCAAGTATCAATTATCAAATTCCATCTATGAAAAATATAATCCGCTATTGCTTAGCCATTCTGACGCTTACTGCAATTACACAAATCAGTTTTGCGCAGCGACAGTATGGTGGCTTCTACACCCGGGAGAAGATTCAAAATCTTAGAAATAATTGCAATAAATACGATTGGGCTAAGGAATTGAAAAACGCTGTTATCAATAGTGCGAAAAACTTTGCCAGTAAAAGCGATGATGAAATATGGTTATTGGTACCCGGACAGAATACGCCGCGGGGTATTGATGTCACACTCGATCGTATTGCAAAAGGCCCTAAAGTGTTAGGTTGTTTAAAATGCGGTCTGGATGTACTTAAATTCGGCAATTATCCCTATGAACCTGAATTTGAGGACAAACCATGGAAACTAACCTGTCCTTCCTGCAAAAGTGTATTTCCAACGAATGATTTCGCCAAATTTTATGCTAGTGCAATTGATGAACGGGGTCAGTTTGATGTAACAAAAGGCGATAAAAGCTTGCTTTTCAATACAGACCATCCTGACCCATCTGATCCGCTGCATAAGTATGGCGTAGACGATGGATATGGCTTTATTGATCAGAACGGTCGTGCACACCGTTTCATTGGATATTATGTCTGGAAGAAATGGGATTACATCAGTAAGGGACTTGCAGACCTGGCAGAAGCATATATTTACACGGGCGATAAAATGTATGCACGCAAAGCCGCAATCATTTTAGACCGCATTGCTGATGTTTATCCGGAAATGGACTGGAAACCCTATGCCGACAAAGGATGGTATCATTCCGATGGTGGACGCAATATGGGCAAAATCCATGGATCGATATGGGAAACCCAAATCATCACATCTTTCGCTGATTCGTATGATAAAATAATAAGCGGTACTGTTGACAACAGCGAATTATACAGCTTCCTGAAAAAGCAATCCGAAAAATACAAAATCGGAACTAAAGGAACCCGGGCATTGTTAATGCAAAATATCGATGACGGACTTCTTAGAACGGCATACAAAGCTGTTTTGTCAACACATATCAGGGGTAATCAGGGAATGCATCAGTTAACTCTTGCGACCTGTGCAATTGCCCTGGATTCGCAACCGGAAAGTAATTTATGGATCGACTGGATCTTTGCAGCAGATGGCGGAAATATCCCGGGCCTGATGATTTCCACATTCGACAGAGATGGAACTTCCAATGAAGGTGCGCCGGGTTATACCCTGATGTGGGGCAGGCTGATTACACAGGTTGCCGAAAAACTTCAGGGCTATCCCGCATATACGAAACATAATATCATTAAGGAGTTTCCGCAGTTCAATACCACATTCCTCGCGGCCTATAGGATGGCAACCCTGGGTATAGCAATCCCGAACATGGGCGATAGCGGCTCTACCGGAACAGTCAGCAACAGCTATGCTGACCCCAAATTTATTGCCAAGGGCTATATTTTCACCAAAGATCCTGAATTTGCAAAAGCTGCTTATTTATCCAATAAAAATTCGGCAGATAAACTTGGAAGGGACATCTTTTTGAAAGATCCTGATGCAGTCAGTAGAGAAATACAAAAAATAGCTGAACCCCTTGGTCCGAGACCACAGGGAGGATATTTAATGAGTGGCTTCGGACTTGCCCTACTGGAAAATGGAAACGGAAACAGCGGAGTTGCAATTGCGAATAATTTTGGAAGAACCATCATGCATGCACATCCTGATCTGATGAATTTTGATCTCCTTGCTTTCGGCAAATGGCTTGCACCCGATCATGGATACCCTGAATTTGCAACTAATATTCCAAGTAATCGCGACTGGACAGGAAGTACTGTATCACATAACCTCGTTTTTGTCAATGAAAAGCCTCAAAAAGAAATTTGGGGTGGACATACCCGGTTATTTAAACAGTTGAAAGGTTTTGGAGTGTTCGAAATCGATGGACATAAAGCCTATCCTGAGACTAAAACCTATCAAAGAACCATGTTTCTTGTAGATGCAGAATCAGGTGAAAACAATTCCTATGTTATTGATATTTTCAAGGTTGATGGTGGTAAAGACCATTTATACAGCTTCCACGGCCCTCCGGGAGAGATCAGCACTTCAGGGCTGAATTTAACAGCCCAAAAAGCTGGAACCTATGCCGGCGAAAACATTGAGAAAGGAATTGCCGCCAATGGTTTTCCAATGGGTTATTCATTCTTTTACAATGTAAAAAGGGATTTAAGTCCGGCTACAGGATTCATGATCGACTGGAAAACCGAAACAGGCTATCGCGGAACAAAAGCAGATGATAATATCCATTTAAGAATGCATGCCCTCAGTCAGGCAAATGATGTGGCTCTTGCTGATGGAGATCCCCCACAAAACAAACCCGGTAATCCCAAAAAACTGGGCTATGTATTGATGCACAGAAAAGGTGAGAATCTCAACAGTACTTTCATTTCAGTCTTTGAACCTTACCGTCTGAATCCCTTCATTAAATCGGTGAAACGTATCGACAATGGGGATGAATCGCAGATCGCATTAGAAATTGAACATACCAATGGCAATATTGATCATGTTTTATACAATCCTGAATCAGAAAAACTGATGAAACTGCCCGATAATGTCAATATGACCGGGAATATAGGCTTCCTCAGGACAAAGAATAATCAGTTAAGCAAGGCTGTTCTTGTAAATGGAACTGCATTAAATTCCGGGGATTTGAATCTTAAATCTGAAGGACAGATAAAAGGCAAGATCGTTAAGATGAATAAAAACCCTTCTGGAAGTGGCTGGGTACTGGTTGATCAGATTCTTCCGGCAAACGGCAGCCTGATCGGTGAGCAACTGATTATTGAAACAAATGGAGAAAGAGATGCTACCTACACAATTAAAAGTGTGAAAAGAGAAGGGAAATATACCCGGATAGATTGCGGACCAATCACCTTTGCTATGGGCTTAAAGAATAATTCATCAGCAGACCCGAAAGATCCATACAGCAACTATACCTACGAATTTGAAGAAGGAGCTGATTTCAGCATTCCTACACATACAGAATGGTCATCTAAAAAATAAAACATGGGAACAAAAAATTTTAACAGAAGACAGTTTGTTACTGCTGCCTCATTAGGCTCATTGGCTGCAATAAGCGCTATCAACCCGGCAATTGCAGCTGAATCAAGTTCTGCCGCTGAGCATGCCAAAAAAGAAAAACCTACCTGGAAAAAAATAGGGAATACCATTTATGGGGCTAAGGCCGATGAAACCGGACCCATAGGAGGCGGTAAAGGCTATTCAAAGGTTATTACCAGCGGTGATTACACTGTAGACAGTCTTGAATCACTGATTGATGCCCTTGGCAAGGCAAAAGCCGGGCAGGTCGTCTTCATTCCGGGAGACAAGATTATCGACATGACGACTTTCATCTATATTGATAAGATCATGCTGAAGATCCCCGGAGGAGTTACTCTTGCCAGCGACAGAGGACATAATGGTTCAGAAGGGGCGCAGATCACAAGCGATAGCCTCGATACCCCGGGAATGATCTCAATTGAAGGTCCGGGAGTACGGATCAGCGGTATCAGGCTGCAGGGTCCAAATTCAAAACGATACCTCGATCATCATAAAAGAGCCTTTGGTCCGGGAGGCCCTGGTCATACCTATTATTATAAATTCCCTACATCAAGAGGGATAATCACCAAATTCGGAAATCTGGAAATAGATAATTGTGAGATCTCGGCTTTTGCCAATGCAGGTGTTAGCTTACAAAAAGGTACCGGTAATCATATTCATCATAACCTGATTCATAAATGTCAGTACAACGGACTTGGGTATGGGGTTAGCCATGATGAAGCCAGTTCTACAATTGAATTCAACCACTTCAATGAGAACCGACATTCATTGGCCGGAACAGGCAGACCGGGTTGTGGCTATATTGCACGTAATAATGTGGAATTAGGAATCTCGCTTAGCCATAACTTTGATATGCACGGAGGACGCGACCGTAAGGACAATACAACCATCGCTGGTACCACGATGGAAATGTACAACAATACCTTTTTAGGACCGCAAAGAGCCGTTGTGATCCGTGGAGTACCTCAGGACAAATGTGATGTGCACCATAACTGGATGCCAACCCATAAAGATGCTGCATCTGCAGTCAGAGCTGAGGAAAAAACTTATACAACCAATACTCTTTATGCAGACGGGAAGGTTGCCTGATCTGCTTTAATATCTCAAAAGAAAGAGCTTTAAATATCTGGAAGCGCTTTCTTTCCGGCTTTCGCCGGAAATC
>CAYJAM010000037.1:0-11924 GCA_964367725.1 uncultured Sphingobacterium sp.
AACTGAAGCAGAAGCCAATAAAATGGCAGAAGATGATGGAATTGTTATTGAGAGAAACGTGTCAGGAAGGCCTCATGAGGGAAAAGTTCTGGCAGTAATTCAACCGCATGTTGATGACTCTACTTTATTTGCAGGCGGCACTATCGCAAAACTGATCAGTGAAGGTTATACCGGTTATCTGATCAGAACCACAAATGATGATGCAGCGGGTGGTGGAACTGATGGTGACAGGGTTTTGAATAATGAAAGAGATAATGATAAAGTAGCCAAAGTTCTGGGTTTGAAAAAAGTATATAATCTTGGATATCGTAACCATCGTATGGATGAATACAATACCCAGGAAATTAAGGGAAGATTAATATTCCTGTTCAGACTTTTGAAAGTAGATACCATTTTCAGTTATGATCCATGGGGACATTACGAAGAAAATCCGGATCATTATGTAACTGCCCAGGCGGTGGAAGCTGCAAGATGGATGTCGGGCAGTGTTGATTACCCTGAACAACTGGATGCGGTTAAACCCTATGGTGTAAAAGAACGCTATTACTTCGCCCGAGGTCCGCAACTGGTAAACCGGATTGTTGACATATCGAAACATATTGATAAAAAGGTTGAAAGCAACGTTGTAATCACTACTCAGGGCCCCGGAGGTGATAATGGCTCAAGAATCAGAAAGAGACTGGCTGAACAGGGTAAAAAATTGCCAATACTTGGTGATACGGATGAATCGGCAGACTTTAATTATGTGAAGCATTTCGTACTCGATAAAGACTCCTTAACTCAAAGAGGCACTCCATCAGACCGGGAAGTGGGTAAGAAGTACGGACTGGAATGGGCTGAAGCCTACCACTATATTGGTAATCCGGTTTCCGTTTTACCCGATTATATTGCGAAAAACGCAGTTCCCAAGTAATCAGAAATATTATTAATGAAAAGCCCTGATAAATTTAATCATCAGGGCTTTTTTCAATTTAAATATTTAATTCTTTTTGGCTTTCTTCATTGGATTATCTCCGCTTGAAACACCCCTTACACCTGGATTGCCTTTGAAAAGCTCAAATCTGCTTGGCAAAAATTTCCTGGGCAAATAATTATTCTCTTCATCAATATCTGCAGTCTCACGCAGGGGGTCAAGTACAATGCTCTTAACTTCCTTACTTTTAGCAAATACTTTTGATACCTCTGATTCATTCAACCTCCATATTTCGGCCGGGATTCTCTCAATATCTGAACTCCCATCAGTAAAGTTAAACTGAATGATCAGAGGCATTACCTGACCTCCAATATTTTTAAATTTGAGTTCATAAAAATTCAGATTGCTGTTTAGTAATTCCTTTTCCTTAGGACTTAATCTCGCTACAAACTCAGAATATGACTTTTCATCATCGGGAGTGACACTGAACGGATTATAAGAGTTATAAAAATCACGGGTCGCCGGATCTGACTCAACAACTGTCCTGGGATTATCTTTAAGGTTATTGTTTTTACTTACATAACTCTCTTCTCTTTCAAAATCTTTCTTAGCCTCAGATTTTTTTTCTGCCGGACTCCGATTGTCAAGTTTAAACCAGCTTACTGATTCTAATGAAATATCAACCGGTTCTGTTTTAAAGAACCAGCCTCTCCAATACCAATCAAGATCAACTGCTGATGCATCTTCCATTGTCCTAAAAAAATCATCCGGGGTAGGATGCTTGAACATCCAGCGCTTAGCATATTGTTTGAAGGCAAAATCAAATAAGTCCCTTCCCATAACTGTCTCCCTAAGAATATTTAAGGCAGTTGCAGGCTTTGCGTAAGCATTCGGGCCAAATTGAATGATATTTTCAGAATTGGTCATAATTGGCTCAAGAAGATGCTTTTCACTCCTCATGTAAGGCACTATTTTATGAGCCGGGCCTCTTCTTGAAGGATAGTTTCTATCCCATTCCTGTTCAGCCATAAACTGCATGAAGGTATTTAAACCTTCATCCATCCAGGTCCATTGACGCTCATCAGAATTAACAATCATCGGGAAGAAATTATGCCCTACTTCATGAATGATCACAGAAATCATTCCGTACTTTACCGCATCAGAATAAGTTCCATCAGCATCAGGACGGCCATAATTGAAGCAAATCATTGGGTACTCCATCCCGTTAGAAGCTTCCACAGAAATAGCAACAGGATATGGATAATCAAAAGTTTTTGCACCATAAGATTTAATGGTATGTGCAACAACTTTAGTGGAGTACTGCTCCCATAGCGGATTTCCCTCCTTGCCGTAGTAAGACATAGCCATCACATCCCTGTTCTGCTGTTTTACAGCCATAGCATCCCAGATCAACTTTCGTGAAGAGGTCCATGCAAAATCACGCACATTTTCTGCATGATAGATCCAGCTCTTTTTATCTTTTGACCTGCCTTTTTCAAGCTTTTCAGTTTCGGACTGAGTTCGAATGATTACCGGTTTATCATAACTTTTCTTTGCTTCTTCCCATCGTTTCAATTCTGTTGGACTCAAAACTGACCCGGGGTTTTGCAGTACCCCGGTTGCACCAACCATATGATCGGCTGGAACAGTAATTTTAACTTTATAATCCCCAAAGGTTAGAGCGAATTCACCTTTACCCATGAATTGTTTATTTTGCCAACCCTGAAAATCAGAGTAAACAGCCATTCTTGGGAACCACTCAGCCATAGTATACAGGTAATTTCCATCCTTCTCAAAATATTCATATCCCGGACGGCCACCAATAAAACTGATCCTGTCATGAATATTGAAAGTCCAGTCAATTGTGAACTCCATTTTCGCACCGGGTTTAAGAGGCTCAGGAAGGTTTACCCGCATCATTGTTTTATTAATGGTTACAGGAATATCCCGGCCTGATATATCTTTAACTGAAATTATCTTGTAACCAAGATCCTGATCATGCCATAATATTCCCTGCAGCTGTGTCATTGACATATTCTGAGAGATTTTACTTTCTGCAACTTTAGGAGTATTTGAATCTTTTGCTCTTTCATTTTGATCAAGCTGAATCCATAAATAGGACAGAGGATCAGGAGAATAATTATGATAGGTGACTTTTTGCCAACCCTTTATAGATTGATTCTCGTCATTCAGCTCAACTTCGATTTCATGATCTGCCTTTTGTTGCCAGTACATATGACCCGGTGCCCCTGATGCCGTTCTATAAACATTAGGAGAACGAAGAGTACCACCTAATTGTTCAAATCTTTCAGCATGGTTTTGTTCTGTGTGCTGAGCAATGCCTTGAAATCGGCAAAGCAATAAAACTGCTAATGCAATTGAAATTCTTTTCATTTTCAAAAAAAGGGCTTAATAAAATTGGTCTTAAATTCAGGGAATCCCAGGATAAAATCCCCACTAATATAAACAGTCGCTTTATATATAAAGAAAATACTCACCAAAACTTCGATTCAATCATCATCATAATCGCCATTCCAAGAATTATCGCAGAAATTACCACTGTCCATTGCTTCTGATTCACTTTAAAAATCTTTAATGGGAGTTGCGATGAAAAAAGAAATAATAATACAATCAATAATTGACCAGCCTCAAGACCGATATTAAATGCAAAGAGGGGGTTCAGCAGAGATACCTCTTTCCCAAGTAGTGCCCTTAGGTAATTGGAAAAGCCGAGTCCATGGATCAGTCCAAAAAATAATGCAAAAAAATAGTTGAGCTGAACTCCTTTAGAGACTTTGGGATTAAGAATGTTTCCCGAGGCTGTAATACCAATAGTTACTGGTATTAAAAATTCGACCAGACCTGAATCGATAGTAATCACTTGAAAAGTTGCCAGGGCCAAAGTTACCGAATGTCCGATGGTAAAAGCTGTAACTAAAATGATGATCCGTTTCCAATCGGTAATAGAATATAAACTGCATAATACTACAACAAACAAAATATGGTCAAATCCTGCCAGATCAAGGATATGATTTAATCCAAGCCGGAAATAAAGTTCAAATTGTCCCATAATATCAGATTGCTAAATAATAGCTGAGCTTGACCAGAATATCCATATTTTGCAGCAAATATCAGGCATTATGTTTTACAATTATATATTTTCAGTATTTCTGATCTTTCAAGGTTTATTCCATCCATTCTATATCAGTCTAACTGAAATTAAATACAATGCAAAAGAAAGCAGTCTGGAGATCTCTCAAAAAATTTTCTGGGATGACCTTGAAGCTGAATTAACTGAACTACATAAAGTAAAAATTGATTTTTTAAAACCAAAAGACAAAGCAGACCTGGATAAAAAACTTAAGCAATACATCCTTCAGAACAATGAAATTCTGGTGAACGGGAAAAAAGCAGAATTAAACTATCTGGGTTATGAGATCGAAGAAGATGCCGCCTGGTTTTATCTGGAGGCAAAACAAATTCCCAGACCCCAAAAGGTTGAAATTAGAAACCGTATTCTTCAAAAACATTTTACCAGCCAGCAAAATATTATCAATTTTTACCTTGATAAAAGCCCAAAAAGCCTGATTCTTATCAATGTGAAAGATAGCGGAATACTAACATTTTAAAAGTCCATTTGAACAGCACTTAGATCTTGAATGAGAGAAATCCAGCAAAATGTTGGGAAAAACACTTTACCAGAATAACCAAGATTATCTCCATATAAATAACCCATGATTAAAATATTTAATCATGGGTTATTTATTTTAACTCCTTTTTAATAAAAAATCATTCTTTTGATGCCTCTTTCTTTTTCTTGATCTGGAACATTCTGGATAAATTAAATCCAAACCTGATTTCAGTTTTATCCCAGCTTCCGGTAGTTTCAGTTAGAAATGCTCTTTCATTCATCCCGGTTGAATTTGAAAAATGCAGTTGAAAAACGTGACCACCGGTTTCAATATCGATGCCAAGCGATAAGGGGTTATTGTAAAGATCCATATCAACTCCATATAACAAATACGAGTAATCCCATGTTAATGCAATCCTTTTTGACACCTTATAGCGGCCACCTATTCCGGCGGCAAAAACATCATTAGGCATACTTGAGCTGGCCACCAGATTCTGATGAACCATTGTGGGGTTCAGCTGCAGGCTAAATTTATCACTGAACTTTCTGCCAATGATTACCTGAGTATAATAAGCCATTCGGGATGTAAAATAATTCTGCCTTGCCGGATCAGACCATGGTAAAGTATTCAATGTGGTACCCCCGGAAATAGCAATAGTTACAGGGAAACTGTTCGCACCTGTCGATTGCCTGATCGGTGCATACTTAATAAAGCCATCTAGTTCCTTTTTATAGGTGCTTCTCCCGATACCAAACATCAAATTATCCCTTAAGCCAAAATCAAGAGCCATTCTCATGCTTGCCTGATCCAGGCCAAAAAAATTACTCATGCCTTCACTGATCTGGCCAAATCGGTGTAGAATTATAAAGTCCATGGTACCGGGAGAAAGGAATTCCATCGACTGGGAATTAATAACCCGGGTAGCCTTGAATGCATTTTTTACAATCTCTTTCTCAGGCTTATCCTCCGTTATTAGTTTTAACAGATCTTCTTCCTGAGCACTCACTTTACTCCAGGCGAGTAAAAGCAGTGTCAACACTATTAATGTATTGCCAATTCTTTTCATATAAATATTGTTTATTCCCGCGTTTGCGGGATTGATTAATTACCAAGTACCTGCAGACTACAATCCACCTTAATACTCGCTGATTTTGCAACCTTATCTGATACCAAACGGGGAACCTCAATTCCATAGTCGCTCAGAAGTACCGCAAACTTTGCAGCAATAGAAATCTTTCCATCGTTAACTGAAACTTTCCCATTAGTTTCAACATCCTTTGTTTGACCATGCATAGTAAGCTGACCTTTAACTGCAACATCATAAATGCCATTTTTGGAATAATTAATCTGTGAAAGATTTATGATCTGACCCTTAAACAATGCTTTCGGAAATTTTTCACTTTCAAGGTAGTTTTCATGAAAATGTTCACGCATCAATGCCTGTTCAAACTCAAAACCCTTCATTAAAACAGAAAACTGTGTATTACCTGTTTTACTGTCTAATACGCAGGTGACAGACTTGTTAACTGCTGCAACCTTTTCGGGCGAAGTGGAGGTAGTAGCATCAAAAGTTATGGTACCATTTTTTGTAAAATATTTGTCCTGAGCATTTGCGGAAGCTCCAAGGAATAGTGCTATTGCAACTAAAAGAATCTTTTTCATGATCTTAATTTTTATTGTGAATAATTACCGCACGATTTAGTACTATATCAGCACCCACACCAAGGTCATCGGCATTAAAACCGGTACACTCTCCCTTTAGGGATACTGCAGTTCCAACAGGATAGGCAGATTCATCAATGACCACCGTGGTGTCAATACTGCACCTTACTGATGACATCGATGCGAGATCACCTAAAACAAATGTTAGTGATCCCTTATCATCTCGTTCGATTTCTTTAAGGTTTCCCTCAACCTGAATGACTTTACCCAGATATTTCTTGTCAGACAGAACCTGATCTGAGCTGTATTCTTCCAGAAACTTAACTGCGCTTATTTTAAAATCCGCGTTGCTGTCAGTCAGTGATTGAGTCTTACGATTAACATAAAAATATGCTCCGGCAGCAATAACAATCAGCGCCGATGCAAGTAGTATTATTTTATATTTCATGATGTTCTGTTAATTGTTTAAACTACCACCATCTACCCACTGCTTCACCTTAGCTAACTGGCAGGCAGTTAATTTATTACCGCCCTTTGGCATTGCTGAGTAGCCTGATGCATGTGCAATTGAACCATAAAGTGATCCATTTACTGCCATGGCTTTATCTGAAGCATATGTACCCATCCTTATGCCACCACCCAAGGTAGCAGTGCCTCCATGGCAACTGTAGCAATATTGCTGAAGCATGGGAACAATTGTGGTGGTATAAGTAGCAGGAACACTCGTATCGCAAATACCCGAAGAAGGATATAGCTGGTCTTCTTTATCGTAATAACAGGAATTTAGCAGCAAAAGAATCAGCAGAATTCCGGAGAGTTTGAGTATTTTTTTCATGTTATCATTTTAATTGTTTAATGATCCGGCATCGATCCATTTCTTGATTTGGCTGATCTCGCAGGTTGGAAGTTTTCCGGCCTGTGGCATTTTTGAAAATCCGGTTGCCCAGGCTATTGAACCGTATAATTTACCACTGGCTGCTGATGCTTTAATTGAATTGTAAGTAGAAAGATCAATACCACCCCCAAGCGAATTAGGATTATGGCAACCCTGGCATTTATTGGCAATTATTGGTTTAATGTTAGCAGCAAATTTAAAACTGGTGGAATCACAGCTGCTGCAACCGTTGTTCCTGGCTCCCTGATTTATCCAGGTTCTTACCTGAGTTAACTGGGTTGAAGAAAAAGCGGCAGCCGGTGGTGGTGGCATACGATCCTTGCCTGTTTCAATCATCGATTTATATAAACTGCTTTTAGCAGCATTACCTGCATTTACTTCCCTCATTACTCCACTATAGGTCGTAAGGTTAATCCCTTCTTTATGGCTTGCCGCATCGTGGCAACCACTCATTGCACAATTAGAGATGAGCAAGGGTTGAATAGTATTGGCAAAATAAACGGTATCGGTACTACATGATACCGAAACAGCCGGCAACTGTGACTCAAGTTCAGATAGAGTTGGAACTTCATGCTTACATGAAGTATATGAGATAGTTATCCATGCAAATAGCATAGAAAAAATGATGTATTTTTTCATACAAAAGATTAATAACAGCGAATAAAAAGCTGCCTAATTAAAAAGAGAATGGTTATAAGAATGTTAAAAAAGCTTGAAACTTAGCTCAGACTAATTGGAGGTCTCAACAAAGACAAAGTATGAATGTCAGAAATATAGAATTGCTGAAAAACGGTGTGTTTAGTATTAATTTGATTAACCGATGGTGGTAAGAGTGACAAATCGGTCAAATTAACAAGGCTGATAGTTATGCTCCTTTGATTGTTCTGCATAAAAGGCATTTCTTTTTCCTCTTTATCATCAGAACTTATTCCATCACCCTCAGAACTATAATGTGAATTTAGAAAGTAGATGAGATCAAGACGATTATTTTCTTTGAGGTGATTTTGATAATGAACCAATAACATAGGCAGGCGAATCAGTTGGATGAGATCCGTGTTTCCCAGCAGATGAACAGATAAAAGAGTTACGAAAAGAATCTTTTTCACTCCTGATTGGTTAATTAAAATCAAATAACGGCTATATTGTTACAAATATTGTACCAAGCCTAAATTTACAAATAATTAAGGAAGCATTTATGATTCATAATGTTTATTTCGTTCGGGAAATGTCAATCAATATTTGAAATGAGAATATCAAAAACCACCTTATTCTTATGTATTGCACTACAGATGATTACATCAAATCCGATTGCCCAATACTACTCAGCTCAGGCAATTTGCACCGCACCGGGTTCAGGATTGCTTATCGGTAACTATCAAAACAGGATTGGATTTTTGGGTGATTTAAGTAATTTGTCAGAAATAGCACTTAGTCCGGTTAAAAACAGAATGCCGGCACGGTAAAACAAAAAACCTGAATTCAGTAAATAATCATTTATCAATTTTTATATGATCAATCCCATCAAAAAAACCAGAATACATTTAGTTTTTCTGTTTATATCCCTCATTCTGACATCTGCAGTATTGGCACAGCCAAGACTTCATCCTTTCAATCCCTTACCTCAGCAATGGGATGAAGCAATCCCTCAGGGAAATGGGATGATCGGTTCACTCATCTGGGAGAAAAACAAAACCATACGCATTGCATTAGACCGGGCCGACCTTTGGGATAGCCGTCCGATGAAAGGGCTGCATCGTAAAGAGTTTAGCTACCAATGGATAGTAGAACAAAGATTAAATGATAATTATAAACCGGTTCAGGAATATTTTGATCATCCTTATGACAGGGAACCTGCTCCAACAAAAATTCCCGGAGCAGCCATTGAGTTTAATTTTACCAAAGAGCTTAGCCTCCAGGATTCTAAATTAAACCTCGATGAAGCTACATCTGAAATCAGTTGGAAAAACGGTACACGACTTTATTCCTACGTGCATGCAATAGATCCTGTGGGCTGGTTCCGATTTGAAAACCTTTCAGGAGATTTTAATATTGAATTGATTCCGCCATCCTATCAGGCTGCGGTAAAAGTAAGCGGCGATCCTGTTGGAGGGGACGATCTTGGGCGACTGGGATACGAACAAGGAAGTGTTGAGAGAAAACCCAACAGCATCATTTACCATCAAAAAGGCTGGGGTGATTTCTCATACGATGTAATTGTAAGCTGGAAAAGACTTGATGCTAAAACTGTGGAGGGTGTCTGGACAATCAGAAGTAATCCCGATGTTTTTAAAAGCAATCTGGATCTATCGAATTTACAGCAAAAACTGAAAGCAGGTTATCATCAGAACAGAAAGACTCATTTGGACTGGTGGTCGAAATTTTGGGCTAAATCTGATCTTCAGGTTCCTGATAAAACGCTGCAGCATCAATGGGAAATGGAGCAGTATAAATTTGGATCAACGGCCCGACAGAATGCACCGCCAATTTCCTTACAAGCTATCTGGTCAGCTGATAATGGCCGAATTCCACCCTGGAAAGGAGATTTCCATCATGACCTGAACACCCAGCTCAGTTATTGGCCATCTTATAGTGGAAATCACCTTGACCAGGCAATGGGCTACCTGGATCACTTTGAACTCAATAAGGAAAACTATAAACGCTATACCAAACTATTCTTTGGTAAAGAAGGAATAGCGGTACCGGGGGTCACAACCTTAGATGGAACCGAAATGGGCGGATGGATTCAGTATTCACTTTCTCCAACTGTTTCAGCATGGGTATCACAACACTATTATCTGCAATGGCGATACAGCATGGATAAGGATTTCCTGAAAAATAAAGCCTATCCATGGATAAAATCTACTGCTACTTTTCTGGAACAAATTTCAGTAATCGATCCTGAAACCGGCAAGCGTAAACTGGTAATCAGTTCAAGTCCGGAGATAAATGATAACAAAAGCAGCGCCTGGTTTACCAAAACAACCAATTACGACCTGTCACTCATGCAGTTTAATTTTAAGGCAGCTGCGGAGCTGGCAAGAGCGTTGAACCTCATGGAAGAAGCCAGGCATTGGGATATAATATATCAGCAATTACCTGATCTTGCTATTTCAAACAATAATGAACTGATGATATCCCCTGACTATCCCTATAATGAATCTCATCGCCATTTTTCAAATACCATGGCCATCCACCCCCTTGGGTTGATCAAATGGGAAGATTCTGATCAGGCCAAAAACATAATCCGCTCGAGTATCAAATTATTGGATGATGTTGGTCCGAAATTATGGTGCGGATATTCTTACGCCTGGCTGGGAAACCTTAAAGCGAGAGCAAAAGATGGTGAGGGAGCGGCAAAAGCATTAACAATTTTCTCTACTGCATTTTGCTCAACCAATAGCTTTCACTTAAACGGAGATCAGACAAAATCCGGTTATTCCGATTTTGTTTATCGACCATTCACTCTGGAAGGAAACTTTGCTTTCGCTGCCGGATTACAGGAAATGCTGATCCAGTCGCATGCAGGTTTTCTGGAAGTATTTCCGGCAATACCTGCCGACTGGAACGATGCATCATTCAAGACAATGAGAGCTGAAGGCGCGTTCCTGGTTAGTGCTGAAAAGAAGAATGGAAAAGTAGTGTTACTCAATATCCAATCAGAAAAAGGCGGAATTCTTAAAGTAAAATCTCCATTTGGAAAATTCGAACAGAAGATCAGCGGGAAAGTAAAAATTTTAGAATCTGAACCAGGTTTTATCCGGATTGATTTTGAGCCTAACAGCAGAATTACAATAAATGCAATTTAATCTTGTAAAAAAAGGGCTCTGAAGTTACAGAGCCCTTTTGTATTTAAAATTTTAAAATTCAAACTGGATTATTTCAACTTCGAAAAGTCCATAGGTTTCATATAAACGGATTCAACCTTTTCTACCAGCTTACCGTTTACTTCTGATGCTGTACTTGCCTTTATCCAATCAGGATCTTTACGGAAATTTTGCCATGCTAATTTACCAGCTGCTTCATCCGGATAAGCCAGAAAATACAAAAGTTTAGCCTGGTCAGCAGGATCCTTTTCTATTGTTGTAAAATAAGCAACATTCTGCATTCCATTATTCTTGAAAATCTTCATGGTATGATCCCTGAATCTGTTTTCAAGATTCTGCAGCTTTTCCGGCATTGCAGTATAGATACGCATTTCAAAAGTGCGCATTTCGGAGTTTTTTGAAGGTTTAATTTTTGGAGTAAAATCTGTCGCTTTAAGAAAATAAATATTTGCTCTTGCAATTAATTTTCCATTTTCTTCAGATTTTTTTGCGGCTTCCTGCCACTGCGGATCTTTACCAAACTCTTTCCAGGATGCATCTCTTGCTTCCTTACTTGGATATGCCATCAGATAATAGAATGCATTATCGGGATTATTGGTTGGTACCCAATATCCTAGCCCGTCAATTCCATGCTTTTTAAACAAAGGGACCGCATGATCCCTGAATCTGTCAATTAAAGCATCCAGTTTACCCGGATTGCAATAATAAACCCTTAATTCAAAATAACGTTCGTCGGTTTTTTTAGCAAAGCCAAATTGAGAGACGAGAAGCAGGCAAAAGATTAGTATTTTTTTCATGATTGATAAAGAAACGAAGATTATTCTAATTTTTTGGACTTGCTTAGAAATTTTAATACAAAAACAAGGGACTTAAATATTTTTTAGCTGTTAACCATTCTGATACTTGATCTCAGTGCATACCAAATTAGTTTTCTGTGGCCAAAATCCTGAATAAATCTGCGTTACTGACCAGAAAGCTATTTTCCAAATCAATCTGCT
>CAYJAM010000038.1:0-11885 GCA_964367725.1 uncultured Sphingobacterium sp.
GCAAAGCGTCCACTGTCTCCGCAGTCGAGCGCTAGATCGCGGCGCTCGGTTGATACCGCCAGAGATGGCGTAAGATCATAAGCAGGTGATAGTTTCCAGGCTCTGTCAAATGCTATTAGTGCGTGATTGCGTGGATGATCATCTGTATTTGAGATCAGCGCATTGAAGCACATGCGTCGAAACAACTCTGCTGCATCCTTCTTTGGCTCGGACACTACTCTGCGCAGTTCTTCAGCCATGAGTACATAGGACCATCGTTCACGATTTAAAGGTGATTCATCTGCCCTTAAGATAGTGAGCCCGCTTATCATCCGCGCTCTCATATAGCCGAGGCTGGTTTTCTCGCGATCAAACCGCTGCACTAGCAGTACATCTTTGCCGCCAATAGTTTCTATACGGCTTCTGGCAGTGTCAAGACCGCAGCTTCTCGCCAGCTCAAGCATCGCATGCTCAACACGCGGATTATTCCAGCGATCATCGTTGCGCCCAAACTTTGCTACCCACAGTCCCCTATCATCTTCGACGACTGCCTTGGGTCTAGCTCCACCCATAGAAGTGCCTATTAGCAGTAATTCTTGAGCTTGGATTGATTCTACGTCGGTCGAGTCTAATTGTTCTTGTACTAGTTTATCTGCGATTTGTTGCAGCCGTTCTAGCTCAATAGTTTTGTTGAATTTGCGCAGCGGTGCTGGTGGTGTTTTGTTTAGTCCAAATCCAAGAGCACCTGCGCGATCATCGGGAGATTCGAGTAGATAGTCCAATTCGCCAAGAATCGTTTTGCCAGAGTGTCGTTCTATCAAGCATCGTCCCCAGTAGTCTGGGCCAGCGTCTCTCAATGAGCTGAAGACTCCGCCCAAGCGCGCGTTTTGGTAAGTCGTGGCTCCTAGCTTTAGCTCGATTGGATCTATTTCTACTGCATCCTCTCGCGAAAGGTAAGACTTACCGTATACAAACTTGCCTGTGCTTTTACCAAGTCTGTCCTTAGTCAGCACCAACCGGCCCGCTGTCACACTGGACGTTTGACGAGGCAATGTTATGTAAATAAAGCACTCCGATTGTGGTGACTCAGAAATCATTGTCTAGCACTTTGCCTTTGCGCACGCGTTGGCGTTCTTTGCCTGCCTGGAGTGCCAGACCTTCTTCGTCGTTTGCTGGATCTGCTACTTCGTTCAATTGTTCTAGTTGGTTGTATAGCCAGAGCAGAGCGGCGTAAACTACCATCCCTGTAGCCGGCTTACCTTTTTCGGCATCCATAACTGCCCTCGGTCCAGTACCAATGCGCTCCGCTGCATCTGCTACTGTCATACTTCTGCGAATTCTGGCAGTGCGCAAGTTGGCTCCGAGCTGCCGTAAGGTCTGCTCGACTGGATATGGCGGTGTTTGGAGTAATTGGTTGCGACGTGGCATATGCTATTTATTGATGGTTATGTGGGATAAGATGCTATAGAAAGCATATCATGGGGTGTGCAAAGCTGCAAATGCAATGCTATATATAGCAGAATATAGTGGTTAAGATGCTATAGAAAGCATTTTGTGGGCTCGGTTTCTGCTGTGTGATGCTCAGTCTTTTTCCAGCTAATTGCTGCCAATGCCGAATTACGAGTCTCGTCGTCATCGCAACTTGTCCACAACCATGCCCTTTGTTATGATGCCGTGAGTTGTCACCGTCAAAGAGGATAAGACAATGCGCACAGATATCCACAACTTCCACTGCTTTCGAGCCCACTAGCAAGCGTAAACGTGGCTACCCCTCTGAGACACGGGTAAAGCGCGGCGAGCGTCTTGTGCATGGAGACAAAGAACTAATCGAAAAACTCGGACGCAATGATCTGTGCCCGTGCGATTCGGGTCGACGCTTTAAGCGTTGCTGCATGCATTCGGGTTGTTTTTGACGGCAGTCAAAGAAATCACTATTCGAGATAACTAATGCGGCTATCTCGTTTTGAGTTGGCGTAAATCCAGTGGGAATCATCCCCACTGGGTTTTACTCTGATTTGATCCTCCGGGAGCTATCAATTGATAGTCGCAATCAGGAGTGAAAAATGACAGATCTAAATGAAGTCCGCAAACAGATGCATATGGTCACTGTCGATGAAATGAAAGTTGGCGACACAGCATATTTTAATCCTGCTGCTGAGATGTTTGCTACGCCGGACCAAAAGATGTGGCTCTCCAAAAGGCATGATATGCGCACTATGGCTAGTGAGTACCATTGTGGCAAACTCGAACTCACCGATAGTGATGCCCGAGCGGACTTAGGTGAGTGCTTGCAAAAGAGCAAGCAGATTGAGTGGTTTTACTTCACTCAATCAGCCTTGATTTGACTGCTAGGTTTAGTGAGTTGATCCAGTTTGTCAAACAAGTCTGCTAGTTTAGAGAGAAATTCCCGATCTGACTTCAGTGATAGACTCTCCTCGCTTGCCAACTTTGCAGTCAGCGGCTTTGTGAGCGTCCTTATTTCATCGAGTTCTGCACCGCTGAATAGCGCATACTTATTTATGATTTCATCAATGTTTTGGGTTGAGTGCTTCAATCCTGATTGTGTTGACATTTCAACTTGTTTAAAGATTAGCTTGATCACCATGTCGATGCCATCGTTGCGCAGTCCTGCGACGTCCATCTGCGCCCTGTCAAAGTCGGCAGCGCGGAGTGCCGCTGTCAGCTGCGCTACAGTGCGTGCTGCGGTAAGATACCCAGCGGATTGTGTCTTTGGGATGGTGGCACTTTGGTCTGTCGTAGTACTTGTGAATCTAACCGCTGAATTCCTATTGAACAGTCCAGAGTCGAATGTAATTTGGGCGTGAACATCAGTCACATCACCCGGCAGAGGAGTGAAGCTGCCGACTCTCTCGACAGCGTCAAGGGCGCATCGATCGTAAAGCGGGCAGCCAGAGCTTATTATCATTCTGATGGAATGGATTGCGCCTGTTTTGTTGATATGTACGCTTAAAGTTGCGCTTCCCGGTGACTGGCACTTGGGTGGATAGTATGCGCGCCTAATTCGTCTTGCTACTTCGATTTTGTAGTCGTTTAGCGCTGCTGTCTGTGTCTCGGTAGTTGAGTCAGTTTTTGGCTTTTGTTTTGTTGCACTATCAGGATTTTCTGCAGTGTTTTTAGTGCCTTCCATTTTTGAGTCGGTAGCAACGCCTTTTGGGTTTACCGCTTGCGGCTTGCTGTAGCCTGGCGTGACAGCGCTGACTGCGATGAGAGTCCCCGTCATAAGTGTCGCAATTAAAGTACTTTGTCTGCTCATGGCACTGCTTGATTGTTAGTTAGTTTGTTTATCTGTTTGTTTGCTAGATTCCTTTAGTCTTACAGCTCACCATATGAGAAGACTATGGGAATAACCCGAGATCTCTGGACGGCTATCAGATAGCCCGGATCTATCCTTGCTATAATAAGCCCCTCAATTATTAACTCTGAGGACTTTGTGATGCTCTCTGTGTTTTGCTCGCCATCGAGATACGTACAAGGCAAAAATGCCACAGCATCACTGGCATCGGAGATGGCCAAGTTTGGTTGGTCAGGTAAAGTGATGATAATCGCAGGCCGGTCTGCAGCCAAGTTATTGCAAGAGACCTGGCATGCGACTATGTCAGCATCTGGCTTTACCCCTATCATCGAGCTTTTTAAAGGGGAGTGCTCCACAGACGAAATCGCCAGGTTGGTTGCAATTGCCGAGCAAGAGAAGGTGACCGTAATTGTTGGCGCTGGTGGTGGCAAAGTGCTCGATACCAGTCGTGCCGTTGCTGCCAAGCTCGATTTGCCAGCGGTCAATTGTCCTACGGTAGCATCAAGTGATGCTCCCTGTAGCGCACTATCGGTGGTGTATCACCCGAGCGGCGAGTTTGATCAGTATTTCTTTTACAAACGCAATCCTGATCTCGTCCTGGTGGATACGACTGTGATAGCCCAGGCACCACCGCGACTATTAGTGGCTGGCATGGGTGATGCTCTAGCTACCTGGTTTGAGGCAGATACTGTTATTAATGCCAAAAAAGCCAATCAACTCGGTGGTGCCACCACTATGAGTGCTAGGGCGTTGGCACTACTTTGCTATGAGACATTGATTAGTGACGGCGTCGCCGCTCTTACAGCCGTGCGCAACAAGTCTGTGACACCAGCTCTTGAGCGTCTCGTTGAAGCCAACACACTGCTCTCTGGTCTGGGATTTGAGTCTGGCGGTCTGGCTATAGCCCACAGTGTGCACAATGGCTTGACGACACTGGCTGAGACTCATAGATATATGCACGGTGAAAAAGTCGCGTTTGGACTATTGGTGCAGCTGGTGGCAGAGGGTAAACCATCGGCGTTGATAACTGAGGTGATGCAGTTTTGCACCAGTGTCGGCTTGCCGGTCAGTCTAGGACAGCTTGGTGTGACCGGGATCTCAAATATTTTGCTGCGCGGTGTCGCTGAGCGCGCCTGTGCACCTGGCGAGACTGCTCACAATGAGCCCTTTGCGGTGGATGCTGATTTAATACTTGATGCGATGGTGACGGCGGATGCCATCGGGTCGGAGTTTTTGCGCAAGACGGGAGTTTAGCTGGTGATCTGGTTACTAAGATTGTCTCGATTGGCGATTAGGGTGTGTGTCCTGATACTGGTGCTGGTAGTCATCCCGGGCATCAGTCGATGTCTTGCGCAGACTACTAATACAAACTTGCCCTCTCAAGGTACCACTGAACCATTGCCAGCTGCGTCATCACCAAAGGATGTGAACATCTGTACGTTTGAATGGAGCCTTTTTGATGATATTCAATCCAATCGCTTCCACGAAAAGAAGTTTAGGCGTTTTGTGGAGACCGGGCGCCTTAGCCCTGATCCATTCACAAGTTTAAAGGCTGCGCGCCTGGCAGTGCACGAGCGCCGTTACACCGAGGCTGACGAATTCTTCCTGGATGCAATGGAAGGTCTCAATAGAACAGTAAATGATACAAAATTGGATGGCGAAGTTTTGAGTGAGTACGCTCGCTATTTGAAGAGCCGGCACCGTGATTTGGAAGCCAAGCAAATTCTTGGGCGCTATAAAAGTGAGTACGCAGCCAGTCATGGATTTACTGACAAAAAAATTCCGGCAGATCCTGGCCTTGGTCCAGATACCTTTGAAAAGACAGACTATCCCCAAATCTACGGTGCTCGCAGCGTGCGTCGCCCAAAGACCTCACCGACCTTACCCGAGGGCACGCCCGTTCCTGACAATGAATAGCTTAACGCTTACCTTTGCCTGCATCCAGCTACTTTTGAAATACAACCGATAATATCTCCTTTTGCCGGGCAAACTATATTTGACCGCTTTGTGTCATTTTGGCGTCAGGAGAGTATTGCTTACTATATGATCAAAACCAAAAAGGAAGAAATGGCTAAAGCCAGCTTTAGTGAGCCTCCGATTGAGGCTGCTTACCTCGAAAAGCCGGTCCACCTCCATACTCGCAGTGACCGCTATGAGGCGGGTCGGGCGCTCAGGGTGATATGCCCGCGTGAGTCCCATGCCGAATTTACGAGGGACAGGGATGGTCGCCCTGACCCCATTGAGATTTTGATAAAAACTGGCGAGGGTCGCATTGAGCAGCTATTGCCTATCCGCTATGGGCGGATGCTGACCTCGCCTTTTGCCTTCTTCCGTGGGGCGGCGGCGATTATGGCGGCGGACCTTGATGTATCGCCATCGACTGGTTATGCCGTGCAGGCCTGTGGCGACTGTCACCTTATGAATTTTGGTGCCTTTGCCTCGCCCGAGCGCAATATTATTTTTGATATCAATGATTTTGATGAGACTTTTCCTGCTCCCTGGGAGTGGGATCTAAAGCGTCTGGCTGCGAGCTTTGTCATTGCCTCGCGCAACAACGGACACAAGCGTGCGGATGCTAAGGCGGCTGCTGCAAGGGTGGTGCAAGCTTACCGCGATAAGTTGCGTGACCTGTCCAAGATGAAGACTCTGGAAGCCTGGTACTCCTATCTCGATTACAAGGCGCTTATCGATATGACTGAGGACACTCAGCTCAAAAAACGGCGCAAAAAGGTCCTGGCTAAAGCGCTCAGTCGTGACTCGGTGGAAGAGTTTGTCAAACTCGGTCACGTGGTCGGTGGCAAGCCTCGTATCAAAGACCAGCCGCCACTTATTTATCATCAGGAGGGGCATGATACGCCCGAGTACAAGGCTCGTATTTTAGAGAGCGTTGATCGTTATCGCCAGTCGCTATCGGTCGAGCGTCGTGTGTTGTTTGACCGCTATGAGCTGGTGGATAATGCAATGAAAGTTGTCGGTGTCGGAAGTGTCGGCACCACTTGCGGTATCGCTCTGCTTTTTGCGGCAGAGGAAGACCCATTGTTTTTGCAGGTCAAAGAAGCAAATCAGTCTGTGCTGGAGCCTTATAGTCATTTTGCAAATCATGATACCAATGGCGGTCGTGTCGTCAATGGACAGCGCTTGATGCAGGCCGCTAGCGATTTATTCTTAGGTCATTATGTCGGTGATAGCGACAAGCATTATTACGTAAGACAGCTCAGAGACGTCAAAGTAAAGCCGCTTGTGGAGATTTTTAACCCGGGCAATATGCTTGGCTTTGCGCGCAATTGTGGCTGGGCTCTGGCTCGTGCTCACGCCCGCTCTGGGGATGCTGCCATTATCGCCGGCTATATTGGTAAGGGTGATACATTGCCAGACGCCATTGCTCAATACGCCGAGAGTTATGCCGACCAAAACGAAAGTGATTACAAAAAGCTTGTTGAGGCAATAAGAGAGGGGCGCATAGAAGTCTATACCGAGTGATAAAGACGGCTTCTCTCAATAGCCCCAAATCTCTCTTTGACTGTCTGCACGACCGCACCCGTGCCCGGCTCCGCTATGCTGACAGCGATTTGAGCCAAACATGTCTGGTGCAATACGTGTAAGCTGCTATTAGCAAAGGTATCCATATTTCCGCAGACACCTGGAGCCGATATGACACTTTGTCCAATAGCCTTGATGGTGCATTGCACCGGCTGTCCGCTCGTCAAATTTTGCCCGGCAAAGACAATCATTGGAGACTTTGGTAAGACGTCGGCAGATAAGCCGCCACACTCAACCGATAGCAAAGGTGACGATGAAAACATGGCGCCCGGTGATGACGACGCCTAACATCCTATGATGGCGATGCCTAGCATCCTGCGTTGACGAGCTAGCCGGAGCAGAGGACTAAGCCTGGCGCCCGCCTATCTCGTGCTAGTTGCATAGGCTTGCATCTGTACGCGGATGCTTTCGGTCCTGCCGCCATTCATCACTTCGTATCTTTGATTGCCGTTCCACTCAGGGCTGGTCATCGGACCGCTCTGCCATAGCACGCTGCCGCCCAGTGCGCTGTATGAGTAAACGCCGCTACCCAGGCTCATACCGTTAGGCGAAAACAGCTCATAGTTGCCGCCAGGCTTGATCATAATGAATTGGTTGATGCGGGTGGTGGCACCAGAGATGTAATACTTGCCGACGCTTGGACCGACGCTCGTGTCCACAATTGGCGCTGTTACTGGGGCATTCATGCGAGAGAGCGGCTGGGCCTTTGGCTGAGAGCTGGGCTGCACGCTGGGCGTCTGCACTGGACCAGATACCGGACCAGATACAGGTCCCGACACGGGACCGGAGACCACGCCGGACTTGTCTTGAGACTTTTTAAAGAGTTTGGGCCAGGCTTGGGCGGCGTCCGGGCAAATAATGCCGGCAATGGTCGCTACCAATATAGTCGTGGCAATCACCAAATTGCTTGAATTCGAGGAACTTGGGCGGGCCATACGGGGTCTCCAGAGTGTGACCAGTTCAATTTAACACGAATTGTCATACCTTGTGGACCCCCTTAGCTGCCAGGTGCTTCTAACGATTTTGCGCAAAATGCCAACCAATCCGCGCAAGATTTAGCCCTCGCTGCTGTACGATGTCACCAGGTCCATTCTTTTGATTTGTCTTACCGGATTTTATCTGCCCAGTGGAATTTCGCAATGACCAATATTGAGCGAGTTGAGATAAGTGAAAGAGATGTGCTGCATTATTTTGGCGGCACCTATGCCGGGCGGGGAGAAGACTATCAACGCGAGGGGCGGGTCAACATTGTCAGTTTTGATCCTGATAAATTGCAGTTGAAAGCTGTTGTACAGGGCGCACAGGCTAACCCCTATCGAGTTGAAGTAAAATTTGGCACTGCCGCGCGTATTGCCGATGTGCGCTGTACTTGTCCCATGAGCGGTTTTTGCAAACATTCTGCTGCCGCTGTTTATGATGCCATACGCAAAGGACTGATTGGCTCTGACCCGCAAGACGACAAGGGCCAGGCACATGACCTCAAAAAAAGCACTTGAGCGGCGGCGAGTCCTACCAAAGTTTTTGCCATCTACAAAAGGAAGTGCCGCTGCTCAAAGTAGCGGCAAACAGCTGTTGTTGCCGTCTCAGCTTGTCACCTGGCTAAGCAACCTTGATGAGGCTATGGGTGATAAGAGTGATGTTTTATCTCCACTGAGTAAAAGTGTAATAGGCGCTCATAATGCTAAGCCTGATTGCGTCATTTATATTCTGAGTGTTGATACTGATGCCATGCTGATTATAGAGACGGTGCTTTGCGTTAAGCATAGAGCTGGAGTCTTAAAGCGCAGACACATTGCTGATTTGGAGCAGATTGCATATGTTGGCATTGATTATGCAGATCAAGTAGATCGTACAATTGCTTGTTTGATTTTGAGTGTTAAATCAAACGTCGGTCGATTTGATCATTATGCACTACCAGAGATACCAGAGCTGAGTCGGCTACTCGTCACCAAGATGGTAAGCACCGGGCGTTGTTATTGGAAGTCATTTAGCAATGACCCATTGTCACTGGCTCCGCCCAAAAAAGGTAGATTCACCTGGAAGGCAGATAAAAAAGGTAAGCAAAGTCTCAAGGTGGCTGCAGATGAACGAACCGTTGTGGGACTGGGTGGTGGCGCCTGGTACATTGAGCCTGAGACTTGTGTCATTGGTGCACTCGAGATGCCGGTGCCAGACGGAGCATTAAGGACAATATTGTCCGCACCTGGTATTGAACCTGCTCAAGTTGCCACCTTCTCCAATGCTCTTTCTCGCCTGACCAAGGATATTCCGCCACCGGTTGCCGCATACGAGGCTGAGTCTATCCTGGTCGAGAGCAAGCCTGTTTTAAACCTGATAATGTTGGTCCAGGACCGTTATTACTCAAGCAAGGCAGCGCCACCTGAGGCATATGCCATAGTAACTTTTGACTATGGCAAAGTGAAGTTTAAGAGTCGCACCTCTGCTGAAGTTAAGGTAGTAGAAGACGATAAAATCACAATTTATAAAAGGGACCTGGCAAGGGAAGCCAGCTTAATAGATCGCCTTTTTGATTTTGGCATGGTGGCAGTACCAAATGGTACCGCCGCCACCGCACAGAATATTTTGAAGTTAAAGCCAAATTCTGACAGCAAATGGTTTAGCTTTATGGCAAATGATTTGCCAGTATTGGAGCGCGAAGGCTGGGCGATTGACATTGATAGATTTTTTAATTATCAGGTCGTGGTGCCCGAGCAAGAGTGGAGTGCTGATGCCACCAGTGGGTCTGACTATTGGTTTGCGCTTGATCTTGGCATCACTATTGATGGCAAGAGTGTGCCGCTGTTGCCGATATTACATGAGGCTCTAAAGACCATTGTTGGTAAAGATCCTCTCGCTGAATTTGAAACACTCAATTGTGATGGCATCTTTTACGCTCCGCTAAAGGACGGGCGCCATGTCGCATTGCCCTTTGAGCGCGTCAAGGCGATTGTGACTGTTTTGCTTGAGCTTTTTGATCGTAGTGATGTCGCTTTTAGTCGGTCCGCGGAGATATCTTTGCCCCAGCTAATGGAGCTATCGAGCACGCTCGCGCTCTCTGGCACGGCTCAGTCATTAGCGCTTAACTCAACCCTCAATTCAGCCCTTAACTCAACCCTAAATTCACCCCTTAACTCAGTACAAAAAGTCGGTCTTGCTCCTGTTGTAAATGGCTGGGCTGTTGGTAAAAAGCTACAGGCATTGATGGACAAGGTCAAATCTTTTGAAAGAATGAAAGTAGTAAGTGCGCCTAAATGTTTGAATGCTGAATTGCGTCCATATCAACTAGAGGGACTTAGCTGGTTGGAGTTTTTGAGAGTGTTTGGACTTGGTGGCATACTTGCCGATGATATGGGTCTTGGTAAAACAGTTCAGACACTCGCTCACATTGCTAGAGAAAAAGAAGAGAATCGTCTCAATAAGCCGTTTTTAGTGGTCTGTCCTACTTCGGTGTTACCCAACTGGTTGTCTGAGATAAAGAAGTTTACGCCACATCTAAAGGTAACTACTTTGCATGGACCCTCACGTTCTGAGCATTTTGCCAAGATAGCCAAGTCTGATATCGTGCTTACAACTTATCCGCTGGTTGCGCGTGATGATGAGGCTCTGAGTAAACAAAAATGGAAGGCCGTCTTCCTGGACGAAGCCCAGATCATCAAAAACCCTACAACCCTTGTCGCTCAAGCGCTCTGTCGCCTTAAGAGTGAGTACCGTGTTTGTTTGACAGGTACTCCCATCGAAAACCACCTTGGTGAATTGTGGTCACAATTCAATTTTTTGATGCCAGGCTTTTTAAAAGATCTAAAGACTTTTACGAAGAAGTTGCGCACGCCGATTGAAAAACAGAATAATACATTTTTGCAAAAGGTCTTAGCTAACAAAGTCCGTCTGTTTTTATTGCGCCGTACCAAAGAGCTTGTGGCAAGCGAATTGCCAGCCAAAACGATTATCACTAAAAGTATAGAGCTGGATGGTCGTCAGCGCGATTTGTACGAGACTGTAAGACTTGCGATGTATAAAAAGGTCAAAGAAGCAGTCGCTAACAAGGGACTGGCTAAGAGTCAAATAATTGTGCTGGATGCTCTGCTCAAGCTCAGGCAGGTCTGCTGCGACCCGCGACTGGTGTCTCTGGCGTCGGCAAAGAAGGTCAATCAGAGTGCCAAATTAGAGCTTTTGCTCAATATGATTGAGGAGCTGATTGACGAGGGCAAGAGCATACTTTTGTTTTCGCAGTTTACAAGCATGCTTGATTTGGTGATACCAGAGTTAGATAAACGGGCAATTGAGTTTGTCCAGATTAGAGGTGATACCAGAGATAGACGCACACCTGTTGAGAGTTTTCAGAGTGGCAAGGTGCGCTTGTTTTTGCTCAGCCTAAAGGCTGGGGGCACCGGTCTCAATCTAACAGCCGCCGATACGGTGATACATTATGATCCCTGGTGGAATCCTGCTGCCGAAAATCAAGCGACCGACAGAGCGCATCGTATCGGACAGAAGAAGGCTGTTTTTGTATTTAAATTGATTGCCTCAGGCACAATCGAGGAGTGCATGGTTGAGTTGCAAGAGCGTAAAAAGGCTATAGCCGAGGGTATGTATGGCGTTGAGAACGCATTGCCCTCTCAACTTACATCAGAAGATCTGGAGTCATTGTTTGCGCCATTATCTTCAGCGGACGAGGAGCCCCGAGTATCTTCAGTCGGTTCCAAAATGACGCAGTCAAAAAGGGCAATTGCAAGGAAAACACTTCCAAAAAAGGCACCGCTCAAGATTTAGCACCTCTGTGCTTTTGCACATTTAGATTGTCCCGTTCAAACCTTATGCTCCTCGATTGTAGTAACAATGAGAGCTGGAGGTCGGGCGGATGCAGTCACATCAATACAGTTATGCTGGCGATCGCTTTAGGTATGAGGTGGAGGCGAGATGGGCGATGTTTTTTAGGAAGCTCGGCATCGCCTATGAATACGAGAAAAAGGAGTTTGTCTTAGATAGAGGTTGGGTCAAGCCTGACTTTTATCTGCGCAAGGAGCGAGTCTGGATTGAGGTAAAGCCCAAGGTT
>CAYJAM010000039.1:0-11800 GCA_964367725.1 uncultured Sphingobacterium sp.
GTTTAAACATGTAATTATAAATCAAAAACATGAAAAAGATTATTCATCGCGCAGCTGATCGTGGAATTCAGGATCATGGCTGGTTGAAAGCAGCTCATTCATTTAGTTTTGCCCAATATCATGATCCTTCAAAGGTTCATTTTGGTTTATTAAGGGTGTTGAACGACGATATTATTGCCCCTGGAATGGGATTTGGGACCCATGGTCACGAAAATATGGAAATTGTGACCATTCCATTAAAGGGAGTACTGGCTCATAAAGACAGCCTGGGTTCTGAGGGTAATATCAGTTACGGTGAAGTACAGGTAATGTCTGCTGGAAGTGGAATCCGTCATTCGGAATTTAATGGTTCTTCTACTGAGGAAGCAAGTCTGCTCCAAATCTGGGTATTTCCCAAGGAGCGAAATATTAAACCCCGTTATGACCAGATGAGGTACGATCTTGAGAAGGCAAACAATTCATTTATGACACTGGTTTCGCCTAATAAGGGAGAAAATGTAATGTGGATCAATCAGGATGCATTCTTTAGTCTGGGTACTTTTGATAGCGGTAAAACGGCTTATTATAACATACAACTTCCCGGAAACGGTGCATATGTATTTGTGATTGATGGTCAGGCAGAATTGGAAGACACGCTTTTAAATACGCGTGATGCGATAGGTGTTTACGATACCGGAACATTAGAATTCAAATTCATTGAAAATTCCAGAGTATTGATTATCGAGGTTCCAATGCAATAAACTCAAAAGGCTCTTTTTGACAGGTAAAGATCTTCTTTTTCTGTCATGAGAGCTTTTGCGGACTTACCTTTGTCAGGATATCCCAGGAGGTGGAGTGTTCCATGAATCATCACTCTGTGCAGTTCATCTGTTTCATTTACATCCAATTCTTTGGCGTTTTCCCTGATCCTGTCCAGGCTGATAAAAACATCTCCGACGATCTCCTGCTTCGTATCGCTATTGTCAAATGTAATTATATCAGTATAGGTATCGTGATTCAGATATTGCTGATTGATATTCAGTAGATAGGCATCACTGCAGAAAATGAAATTTAAAAGCTTAAGACGATGATTTTCGGCAATAATGGTATCCCTGATCCACGTTCTGACGAATCCTTTTCGTTTTAAGTTAAAGGATATATCTTCAGCAAAGAAATTAATAGGTATTTGGCCCATTAAATTTTAAAATGGAGTTCCAGCTCGTTTCCTTTTGAATTAAAAATACACTGATCAGCAAGCTTTTTGATAATAAATACACCTCTTCCTGTTAAATTTTCAATGTTTTCAGGAGCGGTTGGATCGGGCAGATTATTAAAATCAAAGCCATCACCTTCATCAGATATTGTAAAAATAAGTCGTTTGTTTTCGATTACCTCGAGGTTGATATATACCTTTTTTTCTAAGCTTTCGCGGTTTCCATGAACAATTGCATTGATAACAGCCTCGCTCAGGCAGGTTAGCACATTTGCATAAAGCTCATCACTAAAACCATATTTAGCACTCAGCTCATCTATGAAGTTTTCAACGATGGTAATACTGTCAATCCTGGAAGGTAATTGCAGAGTATACAATGAAGTATTATCTGAAAATTCTGTCTGCTTACTCATTTATCCCCCGAATTTAAATATTTAAAATAGTCCCCCACTTTTATTTTGTAAAATGAATTTAATGAAGGGGTCACCGTTTTTAGCAAATCGATTTCTTTTTGCTTTATTTTCTGAAATTCCTGCAATATAATTGAATTAACAGGGGCTGGTGTAATGCCCTCTTTACTTTCTCTTTTCTGATCCTGCTCGCGTTCCCTATCCGCTTTTTCTGCGTCAAGTAATTTGCTTAGAATTTCCTGTTGTCGGCTTAGTGTTTCCTGTTGAATTCGTTTGTTTACGAGATCTGTTTCAGTTTGTTCCATCTCTTTCATTAATTTATCCAGATTTCCTAATGCACCTTTTCCATCCTTATTTTCCAATTTATTGATCTCTTGCATCGCTTGCCTTATCATCTGTTGCTCTCTTGCCATTTTCGCCAGTTGCTCACTCATTTCCCGGCCACTTTTGCCCTGCTGACCGCTTTTCTGCTGACCCTGTTTTTGCATATCTTCCCTTGCTTTTTGCATATTTTTATTCAATTGTTCCTGCATTTTGCTAAGCTGGGAAAGATTCTGTTTTTGTTTACCCTTTCCCCCGGGTTTACCATTTTGTTGTGCCTGCTGTAATTGTTCCAGGGCTTCATTTAGCATTAAAGCAAGGTTATTGATAGAAGTCATGGCAAATTGCTGGTTGCGGTTAGCTTCTGCTGTACGTCGCTCGCCCAGGCTTTCAATGGCTTTTCCAATATTAAAATTTATTGCCTGTATTTCTTTGTTCACGACGGATTGAATCTGAGGTACCTTTTTACTCAGTGAGTACAGACTATCCTCAATCATTTTCAGATTTATCTGAATGTCTTTCTGTTTTTGACTTTGAATAATATAGTTCGGATCACTGGTATTAGTTTGGCGCACCATCTGCATTGTTTTTTCCTGATCAAATGAGCTGGTAATCAGATTGTCCAAAATTTCGCGCAGGCTTTTTACATTGACTTCACTTTCCTTTTCTTCTGATTCCTGTTGCATGCTCTGCAAATCTTTAGTCAGCTTTTTTATTTCTGCTGCAGCCTTCTTTTGGCTTTCTGAAGCTTTCTTCTGATCTTTTTTCTCCAGACTTTCCGAGCTTTTTTGTTGTTCCCTGTCTATTTCCTGCTTAGCCTTTTCCTGATTTTCAAAATCATTCTTTTGTTCAAGCTCTTCATTCTTTTGTTCCAGTTCGCTTAACTCTTCTTTTAATTCTTTGAAATCTTCCTTAAGCTGCTTTTGTTCATCTTTTAATTCCTCAGTGTCTGACTTTTTATCCAGTGATTTTTCACTCAGTTCTTCCTGTTCCTTTGCCAGCTCACTTAACTTTTCAATAGTATTGCTTAGTTTTTGGTCGAATTCAAGTTGTTTGTAAAGTTCCAAAATACGGTCAAGTTCTTTTTGCAGTGATTTGTTGTCCATCTGCATTTTTGACAACTCTTCCTGGGTAAGGGTTTTATTATTTTTTTCTAAAAGCTTTTCGATGTTCTTCAAAATTTCGCGTGTCTTTTCATCCAGAACATTGTTGAAAAGTTCTTCAATTTGTTTTTGCTTTTCAAGAATCTGCTCGTTTTCCTCCTGCCTATCAGCTAAATTTTGCTTGTTTTCCTTTTGGATCTCTTGAACTAAATCATCAATCTCCTTTTGCTTCTGAAGAAGACTTTCGATTTGTTTTCTTTCTTCAAATGAGAGACTTTTTTTATTAAGGAGTTCCTGATTTAATCTTTTAGTATCTTTCTCAAGCTGGGCAGATTGTTTGATCGCCCGCTCCATTTTTTTCTTAATCTGCTCTGAACTTGCCTCCAGTTTTTTTTCCATCTCAGCTTCAGATGGTAATTTTAAAGTTTTTATGGAAGATTTAACAGATTTTGGACCGTTAACACCATCATTATCAAACAGTTCAAAATAATATTCAATCTGCTCTCCTGGTTTTGCAAGCACTTCCTTTATATCCCATACATAGAAGAAATTGCTCTGGAGAGCATTTTTATCAAACTTTACGGATCTGATCTCTGCTTTCTCACCCTTTTCTGTTTTTTCTGAAAGCACTCTGTAATTGAAATTCAGTTTTGAAAAACCATGGTCATCACTGGCCTGTCCAACAAAATAAAGGAGTTTGGAATTCACTGAATCAGTCCGCTCGTTCACATCTATTACTGGAAGAAGATCCGGTAAAACCCTTAATTCATAGGAAACACGGTCTGATTCGGAAACATTATAATTAATCGGTTTGATACTATAGGACAGGTTTTTTATTGCTTTAAAACTGAAATTAAAGAGGTTTTCTCCAGATTCCTTTAAATGAAAGCTTTTTTGGTCCATGACCATATCAATTTGGTCGGAGTTTTGTGCTCTGAACTTCCAGTTGATACGTGAACCTTCCGGTACGGTTAAGTCGCCTGTATTTTCGAGCTTCTCATTCCCTTTGTTTAAATATGCCGGGTATTCAATTAACACTTCAAAGTCTAAAAGTGCAGGTTTGGCTTTTACTTCAAGAACATAATTTTCTGAGCGAAATTCACCTGCCTTCAGTATAATCTTTTTGTCCTTCTGCAGATTTCTGAAAGTGTATTTAAAGCTGATGATATTTTCCTTATCAAGCTTGAAGGTATTAAGTCCGTCTTCAAGGTAAATTTCTGCCGGGATTTCACTACCAGCCAGTTTTACCAGAAGAGTAAAATCGCCTCCCTGTACAACAGAGAGTTGCTCATTTAGGATTATAAAGCTGAATGGAGCTTTTTTAACGAATCGTTTATTGTGATTGATCAATCGCTCGGTACTTTCACTAAGTATTGATGGGGCTGCAAAGAAAACAATTATGATGATTGCTAAAGGTGCTAAAAGGTATTTTAAATATTTTCTATTTTCATTAATACGAATCGCAGAAGTAAATGGAACAGGTTTAAGTTCAGCAATCTTCTGATTAATACTGGCATCAATAAGGCTTCGCTGTTCAGGGTTAAGTTCTGAAAGCTTCTTTAATTGCAAGGTGTTTAGCAATTTGTCTTTGACAGGTGTAAAGTGTCTGCCAATTATAGCAGATGCCTGTTCATAGCTAATTGTATTTCCAAGCCTGAAATATGCTAAAAGCGGAAGTATTATATAGGCTGCAAGGACGAATGTATTGCCTGTAATGAAAGTATAGAAAAGAATACTTCTTATTGCTTGATCAAAATGACCCCAATACTCTGCAAATGTGAAAATTAAGTAGGCAGCAAGGAAGGATGAAGCCAAAAAGATAGAACCTTTTACGACTTTATTCAGGTAATACTTTCGTATAAAACCATCAATTTTATTGATAAGATAAACATAGTTATCTTCCGACTTGTTCATACTCAATACTTCAACAGGATAGTTTACATGAATTTAACGAAAAATAAATATAATTGGTGTATTTCAGGGACTTGGGTACATAATTAACAGATATGTGACCATTTTGAGATTATTTTTTCTTCAAAAGCACCACATTTGCAACTTTTCGCTCACCTTCATGATCCCATTTTCTATTATCGGAAGGGAAATTGACAAGCCCCGTTTCCATATAATTCTTTATCCATAATGCAGTTGATCCGCCGCCGTCTAAATTAATGGCATTATCGGCATTTAACCAGTGCATGAGCTTTGTTAATTCGAAAAGACTCATGCCTGCAGAATTTTCATTCCTGCCGTCCACTGTTATTAACAGAACCCGCTTGTTTTTTGAAATGGCTACTGCCGTTCGGGGATGTCTGGTTTTATTGAATGCGTTTGCAGTATCCAATTTTTCCACATCCCGGTTCAATATCAGAAGCGGCCCGCTTACCATAATGTCCTCGCCTTCAAGTGATTGTTCCCAGTCTTGTTTTCCATTCCATTTCTCAATACTCAACTTCCCCTTATTGAAAACCAGGGCAGATTGCTGGTGTCCGGCCCTAATACCGCTCTTACCGAGACGGTTTTCATTTATTACAGTGCCATCCGCACGGATATAATCTACGGAACCTCCATTTGCAATGTCAAAGAAAGTCCCGTTTAATGCTGCCAGAGCATTATTTTGTTTGCCAAAATCACTGGTCTTGTGAAGTATCCTGGGATCATAACCCAGATCAAAAGCAAGGCCTTTTTTTTGTTTTATTTCCAGGATACTAACATTCTGATTAGAATTAAAGAGTGATTTATTAAACCAGAAAGTCTTTAAATAGACCCCTGATGTTATTTTTTCTTTCTTCCATTCGGCTTTTAGTACAGCGGTAGAATCAGATTGAGCAAATAAACCGCCATTAGTAAATAACAGCAGTATTGCAGTAGTTGTAAAGACTTTCATGACAAAAAAACTCTTCTAATTTATCAAAACTCATTAAATAAAAAGCCCCGGTCAAATAATTGCCAGGGCTTTTTGATGAATAACGATTGTTATTTTTTGGGATCTAAAGCTTCAGCGATGCGAACCAGAACATCATCAAGATGTGCCCTTAATACCGGGTTTGAATATCTGGGTAGTGCAGATCTAACCTGAACTGCCAGTAATTTAAGTTCTTGTCTGGCCATCGGACGGATGTCTGATTGTGAAACATCAATCTGTGGTCCGGCAAAAGCTGCAAATTGTGGCGGTACCGGAGTTTCGTTTTCATTCAGAAGGTATGACATCCTTTCAATATAGGCACGCTGCAAATTACGGCGATAAGTATCTAAATTTGCACCGGTTTTTAACTCTGCCCAGATACCATTTCGCAAATCTGAGAATAATTCATCCATTGGATAGGCATTAACTCCATTTTTTACAGAGTTATCAATAACCCGGTTCAGACGTCCAAAATCAAGAATTCCGTTCAGGACACCAACCTGTGTTCTTCTTAAACGGTCAACAATTCCTGCATTATCGAATTTGTTCAGTACATTCTGATCAAGCATCCAGCCTGGTGTCATAAAGGCCTGGTCGTTAATGAATTTTACGGCTTCCTTTTGTTTTGCCTTGGCAACATGTGTGTAAACCGGCCCTTTTTGTTCATATGTTTTGTCATCTTCATAGATGCCACCAATATTGGAACGTACATGTCCCATGTATCGATTCCATTGACTTAATACCTCTCCATAAAGTTCTTTGAGGTTATCGTATGGCTTACCTTCTTCATATGTCCATCTTTCAATATTGGGTAAAATGCGTTTCAGATTTGCAATTCCATATTTTGAAGCTTTCATAGCATCATCACCCAGATCTTCAGATTGAGCACGCGGATCAATTGGATTTCCTGTTTGCTGACCGTAGAAATAAACAGGGTTTCCAGCTCTTTCTATGGTCCATTTGTTCAATGTTTTTGCTTCTTCTTCAGGAGTTTGATTATCAAACCAGGTATATCCCCATTTAATGGCCCATTTATCATAGTCTCCAATTCCCGGATATAATACTACTCCTTCATCTCCTGGCTGCGCTATGTAGTTAAATCGTGCATAATCCATGATCGATGGTGCTGTTCCGCCTTTTTTCCTGGTGAAGGATGGGGAACGAAGGGAATCAACAGGGTATGCTACACTTGATCCGAAATTATGAGGAAGTCCCAGGGTGTGCCCAACTTCATGAGAAGATACAAAACGTACCAGCTGACCCATAACTTCATCTCTGAATTTTGGACTGCGGGCTTCAGGGTTGATAGCCGCAGTTTGAACAAAGAACCAGTTCCGAACCAGGTTCATAACATTATGATACCAGCCTATATCTGATTCCATGATCTCTCCGGAGCGTGGATCAGAAATATGCGGACCGTAGGCATTGGCAATATTCGAAGCAAAATACCGGATGACAGAATAGCGGGCATCTTCAGGCGACCAGTCGGGATCATTCAAAGGAGCTTCCATTGCGGTGATTGCATTTTTAAACCCTGCTTCTTCAAATGCTGCATTCCAGTCTTTTACTCCGGCGATCAGATAAGGTCTCCATTTAGCAGGTGTTGCCGGATCGATGTAATAAATGATCTGCTGTTTAGGTTCTACCAGTTCACCACGCTTGTATGCAGCCGGATCCTTTGGTTCCAGTTTCCAGCGATGAATATATCGTGTAACCTGTGCTTTTTGCTCATCCAGACCGTAATCTGTCTGGCTTTGTCCGAAAAATCCAACTCTGTCATCCGAAAAACGAGGTTTATAAGGCACTTTTGGTAATAAAAGCATCGAATTGTGAATCTCAACAGTCATTGCACCGATCGATTTATCTCCGGGAGGATCTGTAGCACGGTATGTTTTTAATGAACGAACCTCAATATTTGTTGGGAAGGATTTGATCGTATCTATAAAAGTACGGGTCTCGTCCATCGTGGTTATTTTATATTGAGTACGTAACGACTGGGGCAAACTAAGGGACTGAACATCCTTTGCATACAGATCAGTTACATCAATAACCACAGAATTGGAATCTTTGTTGATAGCCTTGATATCAAATGAAGATAAAACGGCATCCAGATTTGAATTTTTAACAGCTTCAAACATCTCTGTTTTTTTATCTGCAATATTGCGGTAAGAAGGAATCCGGATCATTACCTGTTTATCTCTTCTTTGCCATTTCCAGATCTGTTCGTTCAGTTCTTCACCGCCATAGGTTCCGTCGATAGTTGGAGTTTTTGCATAACGGGTAACAACAAGCATTTCACGATTGAATAGAGAGTCGGGTATCTCATAGAAATATTTTCCATCCAGCCTGTGAACCTTGAATAATCCATTATCAGTTTTTGCTTTATCGGTTATGATCTCTTTATATGGTCTTATGCCGGTCTTTGGAGGTGTTGGAGCTGCCGGAGCTGCCTGCTTAGCTGGCTCGGTAGCCGGTGAAGCAGGTTTGTTGCGATCCTGTGCCTGGACATAATCGAGTCCGGACACTAAGATCAATGCCGTTATTGCGGCAAACTGCAAGTTGCGAAAGTTTATTGTCATAGAATTTAATATAATGGTTAGGTTAAGAGGAATTTACAAATCTATTGATTGGTGTGAATATTTATAATTTTTTTGCATTTATTGATAATAAATTAAATCAGCCATAATCCTCAGAGTAATTATGATTCAAATTACTTATAAACTCAATTTGGTTTTAAGGGCATTAAATATCATTTGTTTGGTTAAAATATTTTCTAATTAATCAAATTCTTTTATTCAAGGTTAATATTACCCTCTCCTTACTTTTGCCTTCTTTTGGTAAAAAATCTATTACAAAATTTCGTCCGTTCCGTGATCTGAACATCGCATCTATTTCCGACAATGACATTTCTGACACTGGTTTAAAGTTAATGGCCAGAATTTCATCGCCTTTCATAAGTCCTGCCAGATCAGCCGAAGAGGAGGGCTCAACTCTGGTAATAATGAGTCGTTTATAATTTTCACCGGCTGAACCAATTTCCATTCCTGCCATATCATGTTCAAAAGCTTCCTTTAAGGTTGTAAGTGGCTTAATGTACATTGCTGCCCGGTTGTAATCAAAAACAATGCTAAATCTTTTTAGGATTGCAAGACCCATATTTCCATTTCTATTTATTGAAAATATCCTTGAAGCTGCATCTTCATAATCGGGAAATGCTGCAATAACATTATTGAGTCTGTACTTTCCCAATTGCAGGGATGAGATCCTTCCAATGTATCCATCAATTGGCCCGGTTAAACCCACTCCCAGGTTACCCCTAATACGTTCATCCGGTAATTCAAATGGAATCCCATCTATAGTTTCCAGAGAAACAGGGTGACCGGCACCAGTATCAATAATGAGTTTTACAGGGAGCTTTTTACCTGATTTGAGCTGAATATTGGTGTTAATGTAAGGCTTTCGTTCTTCAATACTGAGCGGAATACGACTACCCCTTCTTGGAATATATGCCCTTTCGGGTTGAAAAACGGTGATCGTGCTCGTTGAAAAATTCAGTCTAACGACAAAACTCTGGAAAAATTCATAACCGATCAAGCCATGGATGGGTATGCCTACATAGTTTGATAATTCAAAAATATCCTTTTTAAGAATTGCCGCCGGAATACCTTTTGCAATTGTATTTCCTATTTGAAGATCAACAGAAGGTGCAATGAATGCACTTAATTTTTCTCCTTCACCAAAGCCACTTATATAAATGCTTCTAAGATTTTTAAAGGATACCGAGTCAATTAATTTGGGATCAGATATCAGAACCAAACCTACCCCAGTATCCAGAACGAAGTTAAATGGCCCCTTTCCGTTGATAAGCAGTTGAACAATCATCTGGTTTTTTATCATCCTGAATGCCAGGGTTTCCCTTTTTCTGTTTCCGCTGAACTCGAATTTTTGGGCAATAGCATTTCCGGTAAAAAGAATAATAAGTGCTACTGTAAAGAAAAACCTGTACAATGAAAATCCCTTCTTTGAAATCAAATTGTTTTTGAGACTCAACTATCAATAACAAGTTACGTCATAAAATAATATTCAGGCTTATGATTTTTAAAGAACTTATATAGCACAGACTGCACATCATTCCATAATTCTTTTCTATTTTTAAAAAATAAAGTGTTCTATTTCCGATGCCCTGCCGGAATTTTAATTATTCTGATGAAAACAAAGCAATTATTATTGATAATCCTTTCATTTCTGATCATCGAAACTGTTTTTTCAAAAGCGATTCCCCCTCGGAAAATTCTTAAGATGCTCAGGAAGTCGGAGATATTGAATGACCATTTTACAGGCTTTGCACTTTATGATCTCAGCAAGAAGAAAATGATTAGCGGGCTAAATGATGATAAATATTTTACTCCCGCCTCAAACACTAAATTATTTACTTTTTATGCTGGTTTGAAGCTTTTAAAGGATTCTATTGCCGGACTACAATTTATTGAACGCGGTGATTCCTTGATATTCTGGGGTACTGCAGATCCCTCCTTTATGGATCCTCAATTTAAAGAACAGCGGGTATTGCAAAATCTCAATGCTGCAGGAAAGAAGATTTATTGGGCAAAAGGCCTGTTTTCCGGGGATTTTTATGGAGTTGGTTGGACCTATGATGATTATAATGAATATTACCAGCCTGAAATGTCGGACCTGCCACTGTATGGTAATGTTGTCCGTTTTAGTAAAGATGCTTTTGGAATACAAAGCTACCCCGTATTTAGAGCAGGGGGACAACTGATACTGAAAACGGACCAATCCGAAAGTCCGGAAAGATTTCGAATTAAACGTGAGATCTTTAGCAATGTATTCCATCAGCCTCATTCTATTGTGCCTGCAGGATTTAACCAGGTGATTCCTTTTAAAGTGTCGGATGACTTAGTGGAAGATTTATTAAAGCAAAGTATTAAGGCATTTTCAGGTCAAATCAATTATCCTAAGCCTGCACAAATCCAAAACTGGAATAGTATTTCTGCGGATACACTCTATAAAAGAATGCTATTACCAAGCGATAATTTTATTGCTGAACAGATCCTATTAAATATTGCTGCCAGCAGGGGAATGGAAATGAATACTGCCTTGGTAATCGATTATGTAAAAAAGAACTTTCTTTCTGATCTTCCGGATAAGGCAGTATGGGTAGATGGTTCGGGTCTTTCCCGGCAAAATTTGTTTACTCCCCGAAGTATGGTTAAGCTTTGTGAAAAAATTTATGATGAGATTGGGGATCAGAACCGACTTTTTGACCTTTTACCTCAAGGTGGGAAGACAGGAACACTAAAAAATCTTTTTAAAACAGATAAGCCCTTTGTTTTTGCAAAAACAGGGAGCCTTTCCAACAATCATAATTTGAGTGGCTATCTGATCACAGCTTCAGGTAAAACGCTGATCTTTTCATTCATGAATAATAATTTTACGAGGCCAACAGCAGAAATACGTTCTGAGATGGAAAAGCTGATCACACATATTCATAAAAATTATTGATCGGTTTCAATAGATTTAGCAAGTTTTACAGGTTTAAGGCATGTTAAACCGACAAAACAAAAACCAGAATTATGAACAGAATTAAGATCGGGATTATAGTATTTCTGGCTGCAGTTGCATTAAGCTGCATAACTGATGCACCAGGTATTACCACTATTTATATAGTCAGACATGCCGAAAAAGATGCTTCTGACCCCAGGAATCAGGATCCTGAACTTAGTGTGGAAGGTAGGGAAAGGGCTGAGGCATTAGCCGGTAAATTGAAAGATATTAAACTTGACGCAGCTTTTGCAACCAAATACAAAAGAACCAGCCAAACTGCCTACTATTCTGCAAAAAACAGCAATGT
>CAYJAM010000040.1:0-9122 GCA_964367725.1 uncultured Sphingobacterium sp.
AAGTAATATTCAAAAAAGGAATAGCCACATGCTGTCCAATTTTATATCTTTTTACGAACTCACCTGGAATAACCGAAACTTCACTTACTTTATTAGTAGTATAGTTTACTACAGGAACTTTAGGATTTTCAAAAGTGGTTTTGATTTCATAGGTATCATTTGAAATAAACTTTATACTCACTAAAGCGCCATAAATTTGGTCTTTGTCAACGTCTGGTTTTACAACAAAGGGCACTTCCCCATACACATCTTTTATGTAATATTTTTTTTGCTGTAGATAATCAATATAGAATTGCAATTTTTCTACAACTAATTCATTGTGGGAACGCGATCTTAAAGTTGTTGAAATATTTTGAACTTTATCCGATGAACCGCCCCAATTAAAAACCAAACTTGTAGTACTGGAAAAATAAGGGTTATTTTCTTCTTTAACCGCAATAGTGGTTTCCATTCTGTAAACTTTCTGTTTACGAATATTAACTTGATAGGCTATGGCAAAGGCAATAAACAATCCAATTACGAACCATTTCCAATAACTTAGTGTTTTAGCCAAAAACCCTTTGAAGTCAAAACTGTTTTGGGTTTCAAAAAAAGAAAAATCTTTTATGTCTAGCATTTCAAATAAATATTAATTCTTAAGAAGTAAATAGGTTGTAGTAGCAACAGATAACAACGTAATAATTGTCTGTAAGGATTGAATTCCTGTTGTTCCTGTTCCCCAAGTTTTTTGCTTCAATGGTTTTACATAAATATAATCATTGGGTTGCAAATTATAACACGGAGAATTCATCGCACTTTTATTGGTTAAATCAATGGTAAAAGTTTCGGTTCCTTGTGGAAACTGTCTTATGATTTTTACATCTTTTCTGTCCCCAGTAATCGTTATATCACCAGCATTTGCAATGGCTTCCATTATATTTACTCTTTCTTGATATAAAGTTTTTGTGCCCGTACTTCCAACTTCTCCATTTATTGTATATCTAAATCCAGAAAGCTTAACGGCTACAAAAACACCTGATTCTTTTTTAAAATAATCTTGGAACAGTTGATTTTCAATTTTAATTCTTGTTTCGTCTAATGTAAACCCCAACACATTAATTTCCCCCAAAACAGGAATTCTAATATTCCCATGATCGTCAACCGTATAACCTGTGTAGTATAAACTTTGATCGGAAACGGATTGTTGCAAATTTTCACTTTGATAAAACAGTTGCAATAACTTTGGATCGGCAGCTTTTATAGAAATACTTAAAACGTCATTTGTTTGCAATCGATAGGGTTTTAGTTCAACCTTTGCTACCGATTCGGTATTGGATTTTCCTTTATCTTGTAAATATATTAAATCCTTTACTGGAACACAACCGGTGAAAACCAACAAAATTATTAACAATAGTCCTATTATGGATTTATTCATTTTTTTAAAATTTTAGCAAACAAAGATAGTTTTTCAATTCTAATTACAAAAATCATGTTTGTTATTAATCATTTAAATATTTTTTAGCGAATTTTCGAACGGAACTCTATTCAAAATACTTCGCCCAAGCGTCACCTCATCGGCATATTCCAATTCGTCTCCAACCGAAATTCCTCTTGCAATTGTGGACGTTTTTATTTCAAAGTCCTTAAGTTGCTTGTAGATATAGAAATTCGTTGTATCGCCCTCCATTGTTGAGCTCAAAGCAAAAATAAGTTCCTCAACCGGTCCCGATTTCACTTTTTCAATCAGCGTAAAAATATTTAACTGGCTTGGACCAACGCCGTCAAGAGGTGAAATTTTTCCTCCCAAAACATGATAAATTCCTTTGAATTGTCCCGTGTTTTCAATCGCCATCACATCGCGAATATCTTCAACCACGCAAATTATTGTGCGATTTCTCGAGGTATTTGCACAAATTTCGCAGATTTCAACGTCGGAAATGTTGTGACAAGAAGCACAAAACTTAACTTCTTCTCGCATAGTTGTTAAGGCTTGCGATAAAAATTGAGTTTGCTCAACCGGTTGTTTTAATAAATGCAAAACCAATCGCAAAGCCGTTCGCTTTCCAATTCCTGGCAATTGCGCCATTTCGTTGACTGCTTTTTCAAGCAATTTTGATGAAAATTCCATTTGGCAAAAATAGCAAATTAGAGTGTTAGATTATTAGATTTTTAGACTGTTAGAAATATATTTTTTATTAACATTCAATTCTTCACAAATAACCCAATAACTGGATTACCACATCCACAATTTTCACTATTTTGCAGACAATAAAACTAAGCTTATGACTCCAACTACCATTCTTATATTAATCATTGTTTATTTTGGGCTTTTAATTTTTATTTCCAATGTTGTAAGCAAAAAAAGTTCCGATAACGACACTTTTTTTAAAGCCAATAAAAATTCAAAATGGTATTTGGTAGCCTTTGGAATGATTGGCACAGCGCTATCGGGCGTGACCTTTATTTCGGTTCCTGGAAATGTAGGTTCGCCTGAAACACAGTTTAGTTATTTTCAGTTTGTATTGGGAAATGCGATTGGTTTTTTAATCATTGCTAAAGTGCTCCTTCCGTTATATTACAGGATGAATCTGACTTCAATATATGGCTACATCGAACAACGACTAGGAACTATAAGTTACAAAACAGCGGCAACCATTTTCCTGATTAGTAGAACGATAGGCTCCGCTTTTCGATTGTATTTGGTGGTGATTGTATTGCAACGTTATGTGTTTGATTTTTTCAATATTCCGTTTGCTGTTACTGTTTTAATATCGCTAGCCTTAATCTTTGCCTACACCTATCGCGGTGGTTTAAAAACTATTATTATCACTGATTCGTTACAAACATTCTTCTTGGTTTCTTCGGTGTTTTTGACCATTTTCTTTATTTGCAGAAGCTTGGATTTTGGTGTTTTAGAAGCATTTGAAGCAGTGAAAAACAGCAATTATTCCAAAGTGTTTTTTTATGAAGATTTCCTAAAAGGGAACTTTGTGTTGAAGCAAATTTTAGGCGGAATCTTTGTAACTATTGCTATGGTTGGTCTTGATCAGGATTTAATGCAAAAGAATTTGAGTTGCAAAAACATTGGCGAAGCACAAAAAAACATGTTCACCTTTACTGGGATTTTTGTGGTGATTAATATCTTCTTTTTGAGTGTTGGTGCTTTACTCTTTTTGTTTGCAGAAAAAAATGGCGTTGCGATTCCAACAGATTTAATCACAGGAAAACCTAGAACCGATTTACTATTCCCCGAAATTGCCTTTCATCATTTAAGCATAGTGCCTTCGGTAGTGTTTTTATTAGGATTGACAGCGGCAACTTTTGCCACAACCGATTCCGCTTTAACAGCATTGACAACTTCGTTTTGCGTGGATTTTTTAGGAATGGACAAGGCCGAAAATGCTAACAATCCCAATACGGTAAAAACCAGACATTTTGTTCATGTTGGATTCTCGTTACTGATGTTTTTGGTCATTATAGTGTTCAATGCCATCAATGATGCTTCGGTAGTAACGATGATTTTCAAAGTAGCGAGTTATACTTATGGACCACTTTTAGGACTTTATGCTTTTGGGTTGTTTATGAAATCTAAAACAGTTCACGATAAGTTGGTGCCTTTTGTTTGCGTGATTTCACCAGCAATATGTTTCTTGATTACGAAATATTCAAGTGTGTTTTTAGGCGATTACGTCATTGATAATGAATTAATCATCGTAAACGGATTGATTACTTTCCTTGGATTATTGATGATTAGTAAACCTACGAAAGAAAATACACGGTACTAATACTGTTCTCGCGCTAGGCACTTAGGGTGTTCTAGCAGTAGTTAAAGTATGCTATCTAGCTGTTAATGAATATATTTCTTTTCTTTCCCGATTTCGCAATACATAATAGAATGGTAACTTTTTCACTGTTATGTCCTTTGTTTTCCCAGATTTCCAATTGTGAAACCATGATGGTACATCCATTTTCTTTCTTGCGGCTACTTTAATGAATTCTTTAATGCTACTATCAGGATAGGTATTGAAAATCGAGTCGCAAATTTTCGTATTTGAATATCTGTATTTAGCAAATGCTCCAAACTCAATCATAGATTGTGATCTCAAATCGTAGCAATCTGGAGTAATTATGTTTGGAAACTTACCAGCGATTCTCAGATTGAGTTTTACTTTATTAAAGTCATTGTAATTTTTGTAATATTGTTTGTAAGGTCGATCTGCACAAGAAAGTAGCGAGAGTAGAACCAATATTATTACTAAGATTTTCTTCATATTTATTATGGGCTTAATCAATTACCGCTAACTCAGCACTAATATTGATTTGTCGCCAATAAAACCAAAGTACAAGCTATCTCCACTTTAATTTTATTCAATTCCAATAATTGGTAAAATTCAGGGTTTTCAGTTCCTGGATTGAAGATAACACGTTTTGGTTTGGTGTCAATGATGTAATTGTAATACTCTTTTTGCCGTTCAGCGTTTATATACAAAGTAACCGTATTAATATTGGCTAACGGAATGTTTTTGGTTCGAACGTTGATTCCAGCTATTTCCCCTTTATTTGGACCAATGGCAATTACAGAATGTCCTTTTTCTACCAACATTGTAATGGCTTTGTGAGCGTATTTTTCTGGCTTTAGAGAAGCGCCAAGCACTAAAGTTTTCTTATTTTTCATTTGGCAAAAGTACATAATTTGATTGTTTTTTGACCTGTATTTAACAATACGTTGTTTTTAAGTTTAACTTTGTTATTCTCAACCCTACTAATTTTGCGAAAAAACTATGGAAGTATTTGTCTTTTTATTAGCTGCTTTATTTTCGGTACTAAATCCAATTGGAACCGTACCTATATTTGTTGGATTAACCCAAGATTACACTAAAGAAGAACGGTCAAGAGTAGCGGTTCGAACTGCAATAAATGTGTTCATAATATTAATTATCTCTTTTTTTATAGGCCAATATGTTTTGAAATTCTTTGGCATAACCATTCCAGCACTTCGAATTGCTGGTGGAATTATCATTGCCAGTTCAGGATTTTCATTATTAAATGGAAAGTTTAACAAAAACAAAGGGATCAATAAAAAAGTCGAGGAGGAGATTCATAGCCGAAATGCCATTGCGCTTACACCATTGGCAATGCCTATGCTTGCTGGTCCAGGCTCCATTTCGCTTTTAATTGCCTATTATCAAGAACACGATACTACTTTAGATATTGTTTATTCTTGCTTGGCCATTTTAGTGGTAGCCTTTTTTATTTTTATTATTCTTAGAAGTGCTCATTATTTGGCTCGAATTCTTGGTACATCGGGAATTGTAGCGATTTCAAGAATTATTGGATTTCTAACGATTGCCATAGGAATTCAATACATTATCAGTTCGATTTTGAGTATTGTTAGAGGAATATAAAAACAATTTTGAATTATGAATTATAAATAAAAATCCCAAACTTCAAATGACGTTTGGGATTTTTTCCTTTTTATATTTTGAAATTTTATTCTTTCGGAAGGAAGATTTCAGCCATCATGCATCGAGCGCTTCCGCCTCCACAAGCTTCAATAGTATCAAGACTTGAATGTAAAATCGTTACATGCTCTTCCAATTGTGCAATTTGTTTTTTGGTTAATGATTTATAAGCCGAATCACTCATGACTAAATAACGTCTGTCATTGGTTCCTTTAACTTCAAGCATATTTCCTGCAAAATTGTTGACTTGGTCTTCGGTGATTAAAACCACTTCTTTCTCATCGCCTTTAAGGCTATCCAAAACCATTTTGCGTTCTTTTTTGTCATCGATACAATCGGCGCAAATTACTGCATAGGTTTCTCCCAAAGTCATCATTACATTGGTGTGATAAATCAGTTTGCGTTCACCATTTACAGTTTGAAATGCTTCAAAAATTACAGGCGTAAATTCAAAATCTTCGCAGAATTCAATCATCAATTCTTCATCGGCTCTTGGAGAAAGTGCGCAATAGGCTTTGTCATTTTCTCTATCCAAAAGTAAGCTTCCAGTTCCTTCAAGATAATAACCATCTTCTTCCGCCGAAGTATAATCCATTATTTCGTTGATGACAAAACCTTTGTCTTCTAAAATGTCCAAGATATCTTCTCTTCTTTCAGGACGGCGGTTTTCGGCAAACATCGGATACAAAGCCACGTCACCATTGCTGTGAAATGAAATCCAATTGTTTGGAAAAATACTATCCGGTGTGTCTGGATCTAATGTGTCGTCAACCACGGTAACATCTACACCAACAGCTCTTAGCTTAGTAACAAACGCATCAAATTCGGCTTGCGCTTTGGCGTTTACCGTTTCTGGCGAAAGGTTGTCTAATACTTTTTGATAGTAATTATTAACGGCTGTTTGTTCGTTCATTCTGAAAGCCACTGGGCGAATCATTAGAATGGAATTGGTAGTTTGTTTCATTTTTTTTTATAGTTGTTAGTTGTCTGTTGTCTGTTGTTAGTTTCGAATCCGACAACCAACAACTACCAACCGGCAACTGTATTAATCTCTAATTAGTGGTAATGTTGAACATCGTAAAAGCCCTTCTTGTTTTGCGATTTCTGCGTATGGAATTTCTTCGACTGTGAAGCCTTTTTCGCGAAGCCAATTGTTCAGTCTGGTGAAGTTTTTTTCGGAAACTACTACATCTGGAGCAATGGAAAAAATATTAGAATTCATATCATACATTTCATCACGTGTGATATGAAACAAATTTTCTTTGCCAAAAAGTTTTACTAAAAACATATAATCTGCTTCTTCACGGAAACCACTTTTGTAGATAATTCCTTTATTGGTTCCAACGGGTTGAAAACAGCAATCCAAATGTAATGCATTATCGCGTGCTTCGATTTTAGATTTCACCAAATCGAATTCTTTTACGATTCTATTTGGGAATAATTCTTTCAAATATTGAACGCCTTGCATATTGGTTCGCGCCGTGATGTAATCTTTATAGTCGGAACCTTTATAAGTTCCAACGAAAATATATTCATTCCAAAGCATGACATCGCCACCTTCAACATGAACTTCTTCTGATGGACGCACTACTTTTTTTGGATCTATTTGGTCAATAATATATTGAATGGCGTCTAATTCTCTTTCTCTATCGGGAAGAATATTGGCTTTGATAAAAGTATCGTCAATGACAAAACCAATGTCACGGGCAAAGATTTGATTGTAGTTTTCAATCATTTCTGGGCGAAAAACTTTTACATCATATTTCTGAAATACGGCATTAAAAGCTTCCATTTCGTTAATCATATCTGCTTCTACTGGATAGGTTCCAGCGAGTATATGTTCCAATGATTTGGGGTCGTAGGCTTCATCAACAGTTGGTGTTGGTCCATTATTTACTGCAGATCCAAGAACAACCGCCCTTAATCTTGATGTTTCATTTTTAACGTTTATTGGTAGCATACAACATGTTTTGACATTGGACAAAGATAAAAAAGCTCCGCTAATTAGCGGAGCTTTCTTTGATTAATTACATGTTGCTATTTTTAATTCTTGATTAATTTTTTAGACAACAACTGTCCATCCTCTGACGTGACATTTATAATATAAATTCCATTGGCATAACGACTGACATCAACTTGGGTTTTATCGGTATTTTCAACCTCTCTTTCCTCAACTATTTTTCCATCAATGGTAGTGATACTAACCTTATTGAAATTAGAGTCTTTCATCACAATATCAATAAAACTGCTTGATGGATTAGGTATGATTGCAAATCCGAGTGATCCTATTTTAACCAAGTTAATAATGGTTTCCTCATCAGGTATTGGAGTACTTGTTAGAACTGCGTTTCTGTAGACATAATTGGCGGTACAACCTTCGGGATAGGCTGCAAATTGAGAACCAAAAACAGCTTCGAAACCTGGATTTAATTCCACAAAATTCTCAGCATGATACACCACTCCATTGGACAATGCATTATCCCCTACTGAAACAATATTGCTTGCTTTAATCCAATCCGACCTTTCTTGTTTAGTAATTGTTGTTGCCGCTAAATTATTTAGGTCATCAACAGGTGATGCTAAAGTTAATGTGGGTATACAACAGTCTATAAAAGTCACATCAGGACCTACATTTGCGGAGTGATCGTAAATATCATAAACAAAAGTACCAGCAGGACAATTTACATTAAAAGTAGCATGAACATCAAACTCAAAATCCCCAGATGGCGTTGCACCTAGCATACTTGGCAATACCGAAAAACAAAAAGTACTGGATGTGAGTTGCGTTGGTGCAGGGATTGTTCCTATTATAACACTATTTTGTATAATATCTAATGAAAGTGTATTTAATGTTGCACTTACTGGAGGAGCATAGGTTCCGCAAACTTGTATAGGTGCATTGGTAACCACATCTGGACAATTAATATTTGTAGGATCCATATTCAGTGCTCCCAATTGCGGTGTTGCACAAGTTAAACCACAAATATTATCAATGTAAACGGTTCCAAAGTGAGCCGATGGTTGGCAATCACTTACAGTAAATTCAATCGTTCCTTCCTGATTTAAAATTTCACCTACATTTAATCGGGCACAAATCCAATTGGTATAAAGCACTCTTCTAGTACTGCTTACAATTAAAGTTGAGAACAAACAATTATCGGGGTTAGCAATGATACAAATTTCATCAACAACATTACCGTCTTTATCTAATGCTCTAACTCTAAAAAATGGCTGAATAGATTGACCATGAGCTGGTTTATTATCCATGACTAATGAAAAATTGAAATCAATTGTCGGTTGGTTAATATTTGGAAAATAGCGTGAAACTGTTGTTTGATCTGAAGAACCAAGCCCAGCTTGATTATTTAATTTAATACATTTAGTTCCCCCATTTGTATTTAACGTTGGCACATTTACTCCCAAGCCAGCAAGCACTGGATCATATTGTTGATAACCCGAACTTGTGTTGTCTATTAGTGTGATTGTGGAATTAAAATCGTTAGTAGTTGGTGTAACAACATTTGTGGCTGTAATTCTCGTTTGAGTAGCGCATGACAGGAAAAAGGCAGAACCTGAAGCTGGTTGTGGATGTGCATCAGACCAAAAGGAATAACCTGCCGAACCGCTTTCAAAATCACCATTTACACATTCCTGTGATAAAATAGCAGGCAACGGATTGGC
>CAYJAM010000040.1:9222-11761 GCA_964367725.1 uncultured Sphingobacterium sp.
TTAAGTGTTTGTGGCACCTGAGTATAGGTTGGAAGTACAACAGTATTCCCATTAGATATGGATAAATTATTTCCTGTTAGGGTTAATGCTTGCGCATCGGTATCGGTAAATGTTGGGAGTGTAAAGGAACCACCACCGTTGGAAAGGGTTACAGTATTTCCTGCTTGATTAAGTGTTTGAGTTGGAAGCACAACCGTATTCCCATTTGAAATAGATAAATTATTTCCCGTTAAAGCTAATGCTTGTGCATCAGTATCGGTATCTGTAAATGTTGGAAGTGTAAAAGAACCTCCACCGTTGGAAAGCGTAACTGTATTCCCTGCTTGATTAAGTGTTTGTGTTGGAAGCACAACCGTATTTCCATTTGAAATAGATAAATTATTTCCAGTTAAAGTTAGTCCTTGTGCGTCAGTATCGGTATAAGTTGGTAGCACAACTGTATTTCCATTTGATATAGATAAACTGTTCCCTGATAATGTTAGGGATTGTTCATCAGTATCCATATCTACATAGGATGGAAATGTAAAGGAACCTCCACCGTTAGAAAGCGTTATTGTATTTTCATTTTGTGATAGTGTTTGTATTTGCGATGGCAAATTTACAGGAGCACTCACCACACCATTTACAGTAGTTACTAATTGATTATTGGTAGTAATAGTATTAGAAATGGAGTTAATAATATTGGCCGCTGTAGTAATACTATTCACATTACTGGTCATTAAATTAGCATTGGAAACTAATGAGTTAGTACTAGAAACAGGAGGTAATTTTTGCAAAACCACATCACCCGTTTCATTAACACTCAAAAATTTAGTACCTGATTGTAATGTTGGTGGATTATAACTGCTTGTTAAATTTGTAAAACGAAGACCCGAATTTCCATTTTTCCCTTGAGTGATTTCCACTTTGTTTTTTGGAAATGTATTTCCAACTCCTACTCGCCCTTCAACCAATAATCCATTTGCTGGTGCTACTATTGCTCCTGATGTAGAATTTTGACTAATACTAGCGGGATTTGAACCATTTGGTGTATAACTTCCACCAATAACTACACCTCCTTTTACATCCAATTTATTAACTGGAATTACATTATTTCCTAATCCAATACCAGTGTTACCATTATTGTGAACAAAAATTCTTTGTTTTCCTTCGCCATCTGCAAAAATGATGGTTCCATTTGTGTCATTCCCTGCTAAAGCTGTTGTAGAAGGTGCTCTTGTTACATAAACTTTTCCTAAAAAAACGTTGTTGCTACCATGAAGTAATCCAGAGGCTGTTTCTACTCCTATAAAAATATTAGAATCTCCTGACAATAAATTTCTTGGAGTCCAGAAGCCTAATGCAATATTATTATTCCCAACATTGTACAATAAAGAAGCATAACCAATTCCAGTATTGTTATTCCCAACTATATTTGATTCTAATGCTCTATGTCCAATACCAATATTTCTCCAACCAGTACTGTTTCCTGACAAGGCTCTAGTTCCAAGTCCAATATTATATGCTCCAGTAGTGTTTCCACTCAAAGCATTGTTACCAAAAGCAGCATTAAATCCACCTGAAGTTACTCTTAACGTGCCATTTCCAAAAGCACTATTACTATGACTTGTGTTTAAACTTAGTGCATCTTTACCAAACCCACTATTGTAATTTCCAGTACCAGTAGTTCCTGAACCTACTCCGGTAAAAGTATTATCTACTTGACCATTGCTATTAAAAGTTACTACGAAGAAAATTAAAGTGCTAAATAAAAGAGGGTATTTTGTTTTCATAATGGTACGATTTAAATATTAAAAATTAAATTATTGGAATAATTCTTTATAGGCAATCTGTTCTGGGAACAGAAAACCAATTTTAATAATTTGATTAAATAGTATGCTTTATTTTGACAATTCAAATATAAATTAATGTTTAAAATAAATCCATTAAATACACATAAATTCGATGAAATACATTTTTTAAGAAAATTATGGTGTAAATATCTTATATAATTATAATTATTTTATTTGCTTTTGATAGCAAGTCCTTTTAAAAAAGCAATGTGGCAATCGACATAGAAAGCTATAGAATTGTCAATAAATATTCTTTTAACAACTTAAAAACTAGAGACTTTGAATTTCTTTCAATAAAAAAACTCCCCGCTGTGGCGGGGAGTTTTTTTATTGAAATTATATTAGAGTAAGTTATCGTTTATCCATCGATTTAAATTCGCGCAAAGGCTTACCAACATACACTTGTCGAGGTCTTCCAATTGGCTCTTTATTGATGCGCATTTCTTTCCATTGAGCAATCCAACCTGGTAAACGACCAATAGCGAACATTACTGTAAACATATCAGTAGGAATTCCTAAAGCTCTATAGATAATTCCTGAGTAGAAATCTACATTTGGATATAATTTTCTAGACACAAAATAGTCATCTACTAAAGCAGCCTCTTCCAGTTTTTTTGCAATGGCTAAAATTGGGTCGTCAACTCCAAGTGTTCTTAAAACTTCGTCAGCGGCTTTTTTAATTATTCTAGCTCTTGGATCAAAGTTTT
>CAYJAM010000041.1:0-11735 GCA_964367725.1 uncultured Sphingobacterium sp.
AACACGCGTTACTATTTTAACAGCAAGACCCGCACTTACAATATCTTCGCCAACACCGGTACAAGATATTCCTGCATACTGATTGGCAAAATTTCCTGCTGCAGTGGCTGAGTCACTGACCCGGCCCGGAATCTCAAAGCCCTTTCCTCCGGTTGAAGTGGCTGCTGCAATATTCCTATTTCTATCTAAAGCCACACATCCAACGGTCCCCAGACCAGAAGATGCATTTAATTTTCTATCGTATTCTTCCCTGCGTTGCTGAATTTCAGGATTGAAATATTCGAAACCATTGGATCTGGCAAAATCAAGTGCACCTCTTCCACTCAGAACCCGGTCATCAACTGACATTAACTTTTCTGCAATTAATATCGGATTCCTGACATCCTCAATATTTATTACTCCTGAAAATTTACCACTACTTCCATCCATTAAACCTGCACTAAGTCTGATCTTTCCATCACTCTGGATCTGTGAACCGATACCCGCATTAAAAAGATCACAATCTTCGAGAAGTGAAACCGCAAAAACTGATGTTTCCAATGCGGAATGAGAATTTAAATAGTCGTACGATCTTTTTACTATATCAGAAAGAGCCTGCTGTTTGGCCAGTTTTACTTCAGAGTTTGTATGGGATTCGCTAAAGAATCCACCATGAATAATTAATTTATGACTCATTAATTATCCTCATTTTTTACCTTCAGAAATACCCCATCTTCGACCTTTATGGTTTTTTGAATGGTTAACTCATGCTTTTCGAGATCATATTTATCAAAAATAGACATAACATGTACCTTCAAGCCACCAATCGAAACCGGTGAACCTATCTCCACTTCATAAATACTTGTTTCACTGATAAAGCGGCCATCAACCAAAATTGTCAGGCCTGAGCCAATGGCCTCCAAACAATTTCCTTCGGTGATTAATAATCCAGCATCTTCCCCGAGTCCGATACCGAGCATCCCCGGATTACTGGCTACAGCATAAAATAAACGGCCTATCCTGCCGCGTTGTACAAAGTGAGTGTCTACGATTACAGAGTCAATAAACCCTAAACCTGCGGTAATCTGGACTTCTCCTTTGATCAATGCCTCACTGCTGCTACCGCGATAAATCATATTTGTAGATGCAGCTGCTGCCCCGGCAGAGGTACCGGCAATCAGAAAATTATCCTCATGATAACGCTTTTTCAACAGATGCAGAAAAGGAGTACCTCCAAATATGGAGCTCAAACGCAATTGATATCCACCGGTAAACATCACAACGTCTGCTTTTGCAATGCGTTCCAGATATTCAGGGATCATAGCATCAGTTCTGGATCTGATATCCATCACATTGACATTATTAACCTGTAATTGTTTGAAAGAGTTAATGTACTCCTCACCAACTATTTCGGGTATTTTCGATGCCGTAGTAATAACTTCTACAACAGAATTTTCAGCTTTAGCTGATTCCCTGATAATCCGCTTTAAAATCCCCAGTTCAAAGAACTTTACATAATGCGGATGGCTGATGTTTTCATTATAATTTAGTGAACTTCCCAGATCAACCGCACCGCCAATTATAAGAAGTTTGCCCTTTGGAACCATAGTAATTGTTAAAATTTTGTTACTTCAAAATCAAATATATATTACCAGTATTATATGTTTAGACATTACTTACTAAACTTTTCAACATATGAGACCGGGAATTGCCGAAAAAAATTAAATTTTCAAACATTCCGCATGAATTTATCGGCTTAAAATTTAATATTTTAGCAAAACTTTATATCTTGTTGGTGGTTTAATTGGCATTAAACCTCAATTAGAATCCCAATTAAAAATACAAGCATATTTTAACCAATTAAACAATCCGATTGCAGGATTTAACACTGGCGTTTGCCTTATAATTTTAATTTGTAAATCTATTTCTTACATGTACTTCATTAGATAGATAAACATCTAAAAAGGCTGTAAAAATATTCAAAATGCATTTGGCATAACTTTAGCGAATGCAATTTCATTTAAACCCCAAAGGATTTCCTGAGGGCTAATACCTTATCACTAAAAACTAATAATAATCTATGAAAATATTGGGAATACAGGTTTTGAAGGGACCAAATATTTGGTCTACAAATCGTAAAAAATTGATCCAGATGCGCCTTGATCTTGAGGACCTGGAGCATAGACCGACCAATAAAATTGATGGATTCAGGGAAAGAATTGAAAAACTGATGCCGAGTTTATATACTCACCGTTGTTCACCGGGGTATGAAGGAGGATTTTTTGAGCGGATAGATGAAGGTACCTGGATGGGTCATGTAATTGAGCATATTGCTCTTGAGCTGCAATCATTAGCAGGAATGGAAACCGGCTTTGGACGCACGCGCGAGACGAAAACCCCGGGTATATACAATGTTGTTTTCAGTTATATCGAAGAAACCGTTGGTGTATATGCAGCCGAAGCATCAGTCAGCATTGCCGAGAAATTAATTGCCGGTGAAGATTATGATATTGAAAATGATATCATGACCATGAAAAAAATGAGGGAACGGGAACGTTTTGGTCCAAGTACAGCTTCAATCGTTGATGAAGCCGTTGCCAGAAAGATCCCTTTCATTCGTCTTAACAAAAGTTCTCTTGTTCAATTGGGATATGGGGTAAATCAGGTTCGATTCAGGGCTACAATGACTGACAAGACCAGCAGTATTGCTGTTGACCTTGCCGGAAACAAAGATGAAACCAAGCGGATCTTACAGGAACAGGCTATTCCGGTTGCTAAAGGGTTAACAATTTCCAGCGATGAAGATTTGGAGATAGCCCTCGACAAAATTGGATTTCCTCTGGTTTTTAAACCACTGAATGGAAATCATGGAAAGGGAGCAACTATCAATGTAAAAACCAGAGAAGAAGCTGTTGCAGCATTTGCTTATGCACAGAAATATTCACACCGGGTAATCGTTGAACGGTTCATTACCGGCCATGATTTCAGGGTTTTAGTAATAGATAATCGTATGGTGGCGGCGGCTCAGCGCGTTCCGGCACATATTGTAGGCGACGGAGTGAATACCATAGATAAATTAATTGAGATTGAAAACTCTGATCCTCGCCGTGGATATGGACATGAAAACGTCCTGACCGAGATCGGCATTGACCGCGACACTCTCGACCTGCTGGATAAAAAGGGATATACCCTGGAAACCATCCCCAAAAAATCGGAGATCGTTTACTTAAAATCTACGGCTAATCTGAGCACAGGTGGTACTTCCATTGATGTTACAGACCTGGTACATCCGCAAAATGTATTTATGTGCGAACGAATTGCCAGGGTTATAGGACTGGACATTTGCGGAATTGATATTATGGCCAATAATTTAACTGAGCTCCTCACTGAAAACGGGGGAGTTGTACTTGAAGTGAATGCTGCTCCTGGCTTCAGAATGCACCTTGCTCCAAGTGAAGGCCTGCCAAGAAATGTCGCTGCTCCGGTTATCGATATGCTATATCCTCCAGGCAAGTCAGCCCGAATACCAATTATTGCAGTTACAGGTACAAATGGTAAAACCACAACTACCCGGCTTATAGCACATATTGTAAAAAATAATGGGTACAGAGTTGGTTTTACAACCTCCGATGGGGTATATATTCAAAATTCCATGTTGCTAAAGGGCGATACCACAGGCCCGATTAGCGCTGAATTTGTGCTGAAAGATCCAACTGTTGAATTTGCTGTTCTGGAAACCGCAAGGGGAGGAATTTTAAGATCCGGGCTTGGTTTTGGACATTGTGACATTGCTGTAATCACCAATATTCAGGAAGATCACCTTGGCATATCAGATATTCACACGCTCGATGACCTTGCACGCGTTAAAGCGGTGGTATTAAACTCTGTAAAAAATGATGGCTGGGCTATTTTAAATGCAGATAACAAGCATTGTGTCAAAATTGCAAAAGATGTTCGATGTAATGTTGCTTATTTTTCACTGGATGAAAAAAATCCGGTGATAAAAGATCATTGCCAAAAGGGCGGGGTAGCTGCAATCTATGAAAACGGCTTTATTACAATTAAAAAAGGCGATTGGAAAATAAGAATAGAGAAGGTGACTCATGTCCCTATCACTTTTAATGGCACGGTGAGTTTCATGACGCAGAATGTATTGGCAGCCAGCCTTGCAACTTTCGTATGGGGCTTTAAAATTGAAGATATCCGGCTATCACTTGAAACATTTATTCCATCGGTAGCACAGACACCTGGCCGGATGAATATTTTCGAATTGAAGGATTGCAAAATAATGGTCGACTTTGCCCATAATCCTGACGGATTGAGAGGAATCAAAGACTTTCTTTCTACTCTTGAAATAAAGCGCAGTACGGGAATTATTTCTGGTACCGGCGACAGACGGGATGAAGATCTTCGCGAAATTGGACGGATTTCAGCTCAAATGTTCGACAATGTGATCATTTGTCAGGAGAAGTACCTTCGCGGTCGTAGCAGAGAAGAAATTATTTCCTTGTTATTAGACGGCCTTAAAGAACTGAAGCCTGAGATTGAGGTACAGATCATTAATAAAAGCAAAGAAGCCTTTGATTATGCAGTAAAGAATATACAGCCGGGCTCATTTATTACAATTATAGGCGATTCAGTTACCGATGCGGTTGAGTTGGTTCAGAATTTTCAGGATGAAGAGATTGGTCTTTAGACCTATCTTTATCAACCCAATTGAAATAAAATTTTGAATTAATGGCAACAATACCTCCTTTGGCAGAACGAATGCGTCCAACTACACTCGATGACTATGTCGGGCAAAAACACCTTGTTGGTAAGGGTTCCATTTTGCGACTGGCAATTGAAAGCGGTATGCTCCCTTCACTCATTCTTTGGGGGCCACCGGGAGTTGGGAAAACCACATTAGCTTTAATTATTTCAAAGCAGCTAAATCGTCCGTTTTTTAGTCTGAGTGCAATAAATTCAGGGGTTAAAGATATTCGGGAAGTGATTGAACAGGCATCCCGACTTAAAGACGATAATGAAAATCTGCCGATACTTTTCATAGACGAGATTCACCGTTTTTCAAAATCACAGCAGGATTCTTTGCTCGGTGCAGTGGAACGGGGTCTGGTTACTTTAATTGGTGCGACAACTGAAAATCCTTCATTTGAGGTAATTTCAGCTCTTTTATCCAGAAGTCAGGTTTATATTCTTCAGAACCTGTCGGAAGAAGATCTGGTGGAATTATTGCATAAGGCAATCAAAGAAGACAGCTATCTTAAAGATAGAAAGATCATTATCAAAGAACATGAAGCTTTGCTCCGGCTTTCAGGAGGCGATGCCCGGAAGCTTCTGAATGTGCTGGAACTCGTAGTTAATGCTGTTAATCAGCAGGATGTGACTATCAGCAATGAACTGGTTCTAAAACATGTCCAGCAGAATATGGCTATATATGATAAAGCCGGAGAGCAGCATTACGATATTATCTCCGCTTTCATAAAATCCATCCGCGGAAGTGATCCTAACGCCGCTGTTTATTGGCTGGCACGGATGATCGCCGGAGGCGAAGATCCCTCATTTATTGCCCGTCGTTTGCTCATTCTTGCATCTGAAGATATCGGAAACGCGAACCCTAATGCCCTGCTATTGGCTAATACCTGTTTTCAAGCCGTTAATGTAATCGGCTGGCCCGAGTCAAGAATCATTCTTTCACAAACCGTTACTTATCTGGCCACCTCTCCAAAAAGTAATGCCAGCTATGAGGCAATTAGTAAAGCCCAGGAACTTGTGGCGAGAACCGGCGACCAGTCGGTGCCACTGCACTTACGAAATGCGCCGACCAAACTCATGAAAAATATAGGCTATGGCAAAGAATACGAATATTCACATGCCTATAAAGACAACTTTTCTGCCCAGGAATACCTTCCCGAAAATCTCAGCGGGACTCTATTATATGATCCGGGTAAAAATGCTGCTGAAGAAAAACTCAGGGAACGCCTAAGATCCTTATGGAAGGAAAAGTATAAATATTAGGTTTGTATTATTTTATTTAATTTCAAATATGACTTCAACTTTTCTAATACATCAGTCAAAAGCATTCTGGCGCTCAAAAAATACAGGAAAAAGTGTTGCCATGAGAGTAGTGATGGGAATACTTATTCTGTATCTACTTCTGAATGTACTTGTTGTTGCTTTTTTTCTTGACCGGATTTTGAGCAGGACAAACCCAGGGCAGGATATTCTTTACTCGTTCAATAGCTATATTCTGTACTATTTTTTAATGGATCTGCTCCTTCGTTTTCAAATGCAGGAATTACCAACACTGAGTGTAAGACCTTATTTGCATCTCAGAATTAAGAAGAATCAGCTTATAAATTATCTTTCACTAACCTCTCTCTGGACTACCTTCAACCTGACCCCGATCTTATTGTCATTGCCACTCCTCATAAAAATAGTTATACCACAACATGGTCTTGCTCAATTCTGGAGTTTGCTTCTTTCAATTATCGGTCTCACTCTTTCCAATCACTTTTTTAGTCTCTGGATTAAAAGAAAAGTGAATCTGAATGCTATCTGGATGCTGATCTTCTTCGGCGCATTGATCCTATTCGTCTCGCTTGATTTTTACTTTAAACTTTTTTCGATCTCAGCTGTTTCTGCCGGATTATTCAATAACATGCTGGCTAAGCCCCTTTATTGCCTAATCTTTCTATTACTGGCCCTGGTAGTTTACGTGGTCAATTACCGCTACCTCAAGTCAAACCTTTATCTTGAGGAGCTGCACACAGCAGACACTTCGCATAAATCAAGTACTGAAATACCTTATCTGAATCGGTTTGGAAAAGCAGGTGATCTGGTAGCCAATGAGTTAAAACTAATTCTTAGAAACAAACGTCCCCGCTCGGTTATCACAATGAGTCTGATGTTTATGTTTTACGGACTGATCTTCTATACTAACCCTAAATTTTCGGGATATTCTGGTATAGTCTTTTGTGGGATGTTTATGACCGGCATTTTCATAATCAATTATGGACAGTTTATGTTTAGCTGGCAAAGTGCGCATTTCGATGGGATTTTGGTAAGCAAAGTCAGCGCAATGGATTTTTTCAGGTCAAAATTTCTGTTATTCACTTTCTTTTCATCAATATGTTTTTTACTGACTATTCCTTATGTCTACTTTGGATGGAAAGTCCTCATCGTACATTTCATAATGTTTATTTGGAATCTGGGAGTAAATACCTTGTTGGTGCTTTACTTTGCTAACCAAAACTATCGCAGAATAGATCTGAGCAAGGGGGCAACCTTTAACTGGGAGGGTGTTGGGGCATCGCAATGGATACTTAGTATCCCTCTTCTACTGGCCCCTTTCGTGATTTATTACCCGCTTAATCTATTGGGTTACCCGGAAGCAGGTTTGGCTTTGATAGCAGTAATCGGCCTGATATTTATGATCAGTCGCGAGTTCTGGCTGAGCAAACTGGTAAAGAGATTTCAGGAAAAAAGATATTTAATAGCAGAAGGTTTTAGAAATAAATAATATGATCAGGATCAGTAATTTAAAAAAGAAATATAACGGAGTAACCGTTGTTAATATTCCGGAACTGAATATTAAGAGAGGTGAAACTATCGGACTGGTAGGAAATAATGGTGCCGGTAAAACTACTCTTTTCCGGATGATGCTTGACCTGATCAGGCCAGACTCGGGTGAAGTGCTTTCAGATGAAAAAAATGTCGCAGAAAGCGAAGCCTGGAAAGATTATACTGCATCTTATCTGGATGAAGGTTTTCTTATTGATTACCTGACTCCTGAAGAATACCTTCATTTTATAGGTGGCCTTCATAATAAAAGTAAAGCCCAGGTTGACTCTGAGCTCCCTGCTTTTTCAGAATTTTTTAATGGCGAGATCCTAAAGAAAGGTAAATATATCCGCGACCTTTCTAAAGGAAATCAGACCAAAGTTGGGGTTGCTGCCTGTATGATCCAAAACCCGCAAATACTAATGCTTGATGAACCATTTGCCAATATCGATCCAAGTACCCAGATTCGTCTAAAGAATATGGTTAAAGATATCAGCAGGGAGAAGCACATTACAACCATCATTTCCAGCCACGACCTGAATCATGTTACGGAAGTATGTGAACGTATTTTACTGATGGAAAAGGGGAAGATTATCAAAGATATTGCTACCAATTCAAATACACTTCAGGAGCTTGAGCAGTATTTTTCTGTATTATCCTAAGCCTATTTAAAACGCTAATTAACCAATATGAATTTAGATTTGACTGGAAAAAGAGCATTGGTTTGCGGAAGTACCCAGGGAATAGGCAGATCGAGTGCCACTGAGCTTGCCTTTTTAGGTGCTGACATCACACTGATTGCCAGAAATGAAGAAAAACTTAAGGAAGTTCTCCAAAGTCTGTCAACAAATCAAAATCAAAAGCACCATTACCTGGTAGCCGATTTTAGCAAACAGGATCAATTGAAACTCATCATCAATGAGTACGTGATCAAAAATCAAATTGATATTTTGATCAATAATACCGGTGGGCCCGCCGGCGGACAGGCAATTGATGCCCGGACTGATGAATTTATTAACGCCTTTAATATGCATCTGATCTGTAACCAGATACTGGTTCAGGCGGTTTCGCCCGGAATGCAGAAGAATAATTTCGGGCGAATCATCAATATCATTTCAACTTCAGTTAAAACACCTCTAAAAGGGCTGGGAGTATCCAATACTGTTCGCGGTGCGGTAGCAAGTTGGGCTAAAACACTGGCATTAGAACTCGGGCCATTTGGAATAACGGTGAATAATATTTTACCCGGTTTCACGATGACTGGCAGACTTGAATCCCTGATTACTTCAATTGCCGAACGCGAAAGCAAAAGTAAAGAAGCCGTAATGCAGGATATGATCAGTACCATACCTGCCGGCAGGATAGCCGATTCGCATGAAGTGGCAGCAGCCATTGCATTTTTAGCAAGTCCGGCCGCCTCATATATCAATGGTATCAATTTACCTGTTGATGGTGGCAAAACCCCAGCATTGTAATACTTAAAACTTATAAGCATTATGAAATCCTTAATTCTAACCTTACTCCTCCCAATTGCAGCCTGGAATTGGGGCACCTCAAGTCCAAAGTCGCTTCAGGATGGAAAGTCAGATATCATTGCGGAGAATGCAAAACCTGTACTGATTTCAGATCAGTTTAAATTTACTGAGGGGCCAGCTGTAAATAAAAATGGAGATGTTTTCTTCACTGATATTGTTGAAGGAAAGATCTGGAAGTACAGCACAGAAGGAGAGTTAACTCTTTTCATGGATAAAACAGGGCATTCTGACGGCATGTATTTCGATAAAAAGGGCAATCTGATCACTGCAGCAGATGAAAAAAATGAGATCTGGCAGATCAGCCCGGATAAAAAAGTAAAAGTATTGCTTGATAATTTTGAAGGGAAAAAGTTTAATGGTCCAAATGATCTATGGATAGATTCCAAAGGTGGAATATTTTTTACTGACCCTTATTATCAGCGCCCTTATTGGGAACGAAAAAAACCTGATCTGAGCAGTCAAAGTGTTTACTACTTTCCTAAAGGATCGAAGGCAGCATTTGTTGTTGACAGCAATTTTGTGAGGCCTAATGGAATAATAGGGTCAGCTGATGGGAAAAATCTGTTTGTTGCTGATATAGGTGATAAAAAAACCTATAAATATGATATTGGTAAGAAAGGGAAATTATATAACCGCCGGCTATTTACCGATATGGGATCAGACGGAATGACTCTTGACAATCGGGGAAACCTGTATCTGACAGGCAGAGGTGGTGTAACTGTTTTCAATCCTGAAGGTAAAAAAATTGAACATATTGCAATTCCCGCATCAACCGCAAATGTTTGTTTTGGAGGGAAAAACAGGGATATTTTGTTCATCACTGCCAGCAAGGCAGTTTATACATTGAAAATGAACGTAAGAGGCATTTAAGAAAATCAGGAAAATGTTAAAAAAAAAGCCCGGCAATGCCGGGCTTTTTGTATTCTATGGATTATTTATTCTGCAGAAGCAGCAACAACCTCACCTTTAATATAAATCACTTTTATAGGGGTTTTAGCATTCGACTTGATGGTCAAGCCCTTACTGAATGGAGCAAGTGCCGCTGCATTATAGGTAACAGTAATTGTTCCTGATTGACCTTTCAATACTGGTGTATTAGTATATTTAGGTACTGTACAGCCACAAACACTTTCAATGTTACTTATAATTAAAGGCTCATCACCTGTATTTGTAAATTTGAATTCAACACTTACCGGCTTACCCTGAGGGATTTTGCCAAAATCATGCGTTTCTTTTTCGAATTTAAATTCAGCTTTTTCGACAACATTAAATGCTGTTACGGCTGCAAATAAAAATACAACGCTGCAAAGAATGATTAATTTTTTCATAATGGTTAAACAGTTTTTTTATAATTGTTTGTCAATCAAACAGACCCTGATCATTTTAAAATCTTAAGTCCGTTAATCAAAAATAATAAATTACCCGGTTTGTATTTGAAATATTGGCAATTGTTATTCAAATGTTACCTGACATATGACCCATAGATCATAAAAAGGAACATCAGACAATTTTGAGCATTAAAAAATGCAAACCTGCCATAGCTATTACAATTTCCGTTCCACAATAATATTAAACCCATGAAGACATTGCTGTCTTCAATAAATCAATACCTTTTGTCCGGTTTTTTATCTTCAGATACCCTTACTCCAATGGTTCGGCCGTATAATTCGGTACCATCGAGGGCATCAATAGCCTGCTGGCCTGCTTCATCATCTGCCATCTCAACAAAACCAAAGCCTTTGCTTCTTCCGCTTTGTTTGTCAATGATCAGTTTTACGGAAGTAAGTTCACCGTATTTTTCAAAAATTTCTCTCAGCTCTCTTTCATCTACTTTAAAAGGAAGTCCTCCAACGAAAATATTCATATGCTTTTCTTGATTAGTTTATAATTATTGGTTAATTATCCTCTGATAATAAGGATGTTTATTTACACGTGTAACTTCGGGTTCACCGATTGCTGTAAGCATCCGGCGGGCACCCACCATTGTTCTTGATTGAAAATCATCGTAATTTTTAGCACCCTTGATCATGCTGTTAATACGCACCAATCCGGCAGCCTGAATAAATTCACCATTGCCAATATAAATAGCCGTATGTGTTACGCGCCTTGTTTGTTTATTGGCAGCAAAAAATAATAGATCACCTGCCTTCAGTGTTTTTAAAGATTTTGCAATATTCACGGAGTCACCCTCGTGAATATCTAAATTCTCACCAACCAATGCCTGTTGTGAGGCATCCCTTGGAATTACAATCCCATTCAGAAAATAACTTGTTTTTGTAAAACCGCTGCAGTCCATGCCTTTTACTGAAGTGCCACCCCAGAGGTAAGGAATTCCCAGAAAATTACGGGCAGTTCTTAGAATTTGATCCGCACCGGGATCAGGAAGATCCTTCCACTGATCAAATGACCTCGCTTTTTTTACAGAAATATACGCGATCCTTTTATCAGGAAAGGAAATTTTATAAAAGCCGTTCGACTCAGAAATTAACTGCATGATATTGCCTGCCACAAGATCAGAAACCGGCAGAGATGCTTCAGATGCCTCTGAATAGGCCTGTCCGTACAAATCAGTATAAATAAGCTTTTCTGCCATTTGCCAATTTTCAAATTCTGCTTTAGTCATCAGGCTTACACCGGCAGACTCCGTCCAGGAAAGAT
>CAYJAM010000042.1:0-11672 GCA_964367725.1 uncultured Sphingobacterium sp.
CCCGCGGTACGCTAACGACTTTCTCCATTGCGAATGATGTGGCCAAATACTTTGCTATTGTACCGGCACTATTTATTGCCTCCATTCCTGCTTTGCAAAGCCTGAATATTATGGGACTGCACAGCCCGGAAAGCGCAATTATGTCGGCTATTATTTTCAATGCGATTATTATTCCAATACTTATACCACTGGCTTTAAAAGGCGTTGCATACAAGCCAATTGGAGCCAGTGCGCTGCTACGCCGAAACCTGTTCATTTATGGACTTGGAGGTGTGATAGCACCATTTATCGGGATTAAGTTGATAGATATAGTAGTTGGATTATTTGTTTGATTAGGAAATGGGGAATAGGGAATAGGAAATAGGGAAAAGGAAATAGAGAATAGAGAAAGGAAGTACTTCATACAGCGTTTACATCCAATTCCCTATTTCCAATTTCCAAAAACGAAATAGTAAATATGAAACAGGCAATAACACAGCGATTAGTCCCATTTCCAATTTCCTATTTCCCATTCCCAAAAACCCTAAGTAATTATAAAAATAAAATACAAAGACAATGAAAAAATACATTTTACAATCCATACGCCTTACCCTGGTACTGATGGTACTATTGTGCGTAATTTATCCCCTGGCGATAGCTCTTGCAGGCAAATTCTCAAAAGGCGAAGGTGGCGGAGAAAAGATCACCCGCGACGGAAAAGTTGTTGGGTATGCTTTAATTGGTCAGTCATTTACCAATCCCGAATATTTCTGGGGAAGGCCTTCAGCGGTTGGCTATAATGCAGCAGGATCTGCGGGCTCTAACAAAGGACCTTCAAATCCGGATTATCTGAAGGATGTTGCAAGTCGTATTGATACCCTACTTAAATATCATCCTGGCTTGAACCGGGCAGATATACCAGCGGATCTGGTAACTGCTTCTGGCAGCGGCCTGGATCCGGATATTTCGGTTGAGGGTGCCAACATCCAGGTTCAACGAGTGGCTGCATACCGTAAGATGGATGAAAAGCAGGTAAGAGATCTGGTTGAACAACATACTCAAAAACCATTATTGGGATTATTCGGCCCTACCTCTATCAACTTGCTTAAACTAAACCTTGCCCTGGATAATATCAAAAAATAATTGCACACTCCCTTGGCTTGTTTAAAATTAATGGGCAGTAAAATTAACATTTACCTTAGTCCGTCGGAGTTATCTGATCCGTTTGCGCATGCCCAGCGTTAAGAAAAGATAGCTCTAAGTGACAATTTTGAATAAATAATTAAATACATGAAAAAATTAATAATGCTAGCATTAAGCTTAACAGTAGCTAGCTCCACTTTTGCTCAGGATGAACCTAAAATTAAAGTTTCGGGATACCTTGAAACTTATTATCTGTATGACTACAACAAACCTGCGGATAATAACCGACCCGGTTTTGTTTACTCACATAACAGGCATAATGAAGTTAACCTTAATTTAGGTTTTATAAAAGGAGCCTATGATAACGGAACTGTAAGGGCAAATCTGGCGGTTATGGCCGGTACTTATTCCAACGCGAACCTTGCTGCAGAACCTGGAGTATTAAAGAATATCTTTGAAGCGAATGCAGGCTTGAAACTATCGAAAACAGCAAACTTATGGGTAGATGCAGGAATATTTGCATCCCATATCGGATTTGAAAGTGCAATTTCCAAAGATTGCTGGGTACTGACACGAAATATCGTTTCGGATAATACCCCTTATTATGAGTCGGGAGCTAAAATCACCTATGGTACAAATGATAATAAATTTACAGTCGCCTTTCTTTATCTGAACGGCTGGCAGCGCATTAACCGTTTAAGTGGAAATAGTCAGCCAGCCGGCGGATTGCAGCTAACTTTTAAACCAACGGACAAGATCACAATTAATTACAGCAACTATCTTGGAACGGAAGGAGAAGATGCTGTGAGAGTCCGTCGCTTTTACAATAACTTTTATGGGATATTTCAAATCACAGATAAGTTTGGTCTGATTGCAGGGTTTGATTATGGCACTCAGCAAATCGCTAAGGGTAGCGAACAAAAGAATGAAGTACTTTCACCAGTAGCAATTGCTCAATACAAATTCAATCCTAAATGGGCCCTGGCCGGTCGTCTTGAATATTACGAAGATGCAAATGGTGTAATTATTTCAACAGGTACTCCTGAAGGATTTAAAACAACAGGTTATTCAATGAATATTGATTATTGGCCTGTAAGCAATGCAGTTCTTCGTTTGGAAGGTAAAGTGTTTGACAGTAAGGATAAGATCTTTGTAAGAGAATCAATTCCTGTCAGTAATAGTTCAACCATTACTGCGAGCATTGCGGTATCCTTTTAGTAAATTAAATTAATAAATAAACGGGATGGCCAACAGGCATCCCGTTTCCATAGTTTTGAGGCATGGAAGAAGCAAAAAAAGAAGAATCGGCTAAAAGGTTTATTGACCTGGTTAAAACATCCAGACGCGGTAAACTTAAGGTTTACATTGGGATGAGCGCAGGGGTTGGTAAAACCTACAGGATGCTTCAGGAAGCTCATGCTTTGCTTCGGAATAATATTGACATCCAGATCGGATATATTGAAACGCATAATCGTGCTGAGACTCATGCTCTTCTTGAAGGTATACCTATAATACCCAGGAGAAAGATTTTCTACCGTGGTAAAGAACTGGATGAGATGGATGTGAATGCGGTGATCAGCCGGCATCCAGAAGTGGTTATAGTGGATGAACTGGCTCATACGAACATTGAAGGAAGTAAGAACGAAAAGAGATGGCAAGATGTGCTGGATATTCTGGATGCTGGGATCAGTGTGATCTCGGCAGTTAATATTCAACACATGGAAAGTCTCAATGAGGATGTTGAAGTAATAACCGGCATTTCGATTACTGAACGTGTTCCTGATCGGATACTTGAACAGGCAGATGAAATTGTAAATATTGACCTGACCGCAGATGAATTGGTTACAAGATTAAAGGAAGGAAAAATCTACGATAATAGTAAAGTTCAGCAAGCATTAAACAATTTTTTTCAGGCAGATAAGATTTTGCAATTGCGTGAACTTGCCTTAAAGGAAGTTGCACATTATGTTGAAAGGAAGATTGATTCAGAGATCCCGAAACAGATAAAATTACGTACTGAACGGTTTTTAGCTTGTATTTCCTCTAATTCGACAACGGCAAAGGCGGTAATTCGAAAAACAGCCAGGCTGGCTTCTTACTATCGATCACCTTGGATTGTCCTTTATATTCAAAGCAGTTCAGAAAGCCTCGACCGGATTAAACTGGATAAACAGCGTCACCTGATAAACAATTTTAAACTGGCTACTGAACTTGGAGCCGAGGTAGTGAAAATTAAGAGTGATGAAATTGTTCAAACCATTATGCAGGTGGTACAGGAACGGGAAATTACGACAATCTGCATCGGCAAGCCACATTTAAATCTGTTCCAGATTATTCTGCGGACGGCAATTTTTAACCAGTTGTTGCAGAAAATTGCTGCCACTGAAACGGATTTGGTGATTTTGTCTTAGGCAGGGAATAGGGACCCGATAGCTATCGGGTAGGAAATAGCGAATAGGAAATAGGGAATAGGAAAAAGCAAATAGGGAATAGGAAATAGGGAATACAGCAGCGTTTAGTTCCATTCCCCATTACCTCTAAAAACATACGGAAATGAAAATTAAAAGCAAACTTCGACTGGGCTTCGGCTTTCTCTTTGTAATGGTATTACTTTTTGGTGGTTTTTCGGGATTTTACTTAAAGCAGATCTCTGAACATTCTAAGGTAATTCTAAAGGATAACTATGAATCGCTTCGTTTTACAAGGGAAATGCGGACCGTTCTTGATAATCAGGAACTTCCATTATCAAAGGATGCGATCATCAGTTTTGATGAGCAGTTAAAAAAACAGGAAGCTAATATCACTGAACCCGGAGAGGCAGGGATTACCAGAAATATCAGAAAGGATTTTGAAGCCTTAAAGTCAGCCGATTTGTCCATTGAGCAACTGGCAAAGTATCAACGAAGCTTGAGAAATCACTTAAAGAATGTTGAAAAGCTAAATATGGAAGCGATCGTCAAGAAGAATGATCAGGCACAAGCATCTGTGAAAAAGGCAAGCATTTACATGAGTCTTATTGGATCTTTCATTATTATTATTCTGTTTAGCTTCAGTGTTAATTTTCCTGGTTTTATTGCTAACCCTCTACTGGAGTTAACGGAGGGAATAAAGGAAATCAGCAGGAAAAATTATCGTGCCAGGATGGATTTTAGCGCCAATGATGAGTTTGCGCCATTAGCAATTGCCTTTAACCAGATGGCGGGTAAACTAAACGATTGGGAGAATAGCAATCTTTCAAAAGTGATGTCCGAAAAACAAAGAATTGAGACTATAATTGAGCAGATGCAGGATGGGATTATTGGTTTGAATGAAAAAGGCAATCTGATCTTCATTAATCCTGCAGCTGAGCAGTTGCTAAACCTGAATGAGGAAAAGACCATTGGCTTGAATGTTGCAGAGATTTCTAAAAAGAATGACCTGCTTAAAACCTTAACCGAGAACAAGCATAGTGAAAAGCCCATTAAAATTTATGCAAATGGTAAGGAATCTTTTTTTCAATTGGAAGTCAGGGAAATTACAGTACCTGTTTATCCTGGCGATGAAGAACAAACCTTATTGAAATCTAGCAGGTCAGCCGGGGAAGTTTATATTCTTAGAAATATTACAAAATTCACTGAACTGGATGAAGCAAAGACTAATTTCATCGCCACTATTTCGCATGAACTCAAAACGCCTATATCCGCAATAAAAATGAGCATAAAGCTGATAGAAGATGAACGTGTTGGAAAATTGAATACAGAACAATTAGATCTTTTGAATCATATTAAGGATGATAGCGACCGGCTATTAAAGATCACAAGTGAGTTACTTGATTTGGCTCAGGTCGAAACTGGTAATATCCAGCTGAATTTTATACCTACTGAGCCTGATGAAATAATTAACTATGCAATTAATGCTGTCAAATTTCAGGCTGACCAAAAGCAAGTGAGTATTGAAAGTCATAGCAAACCAAATCTCTCTAAAGTGAATGTGGATGTAGAAAAAACAACCTGGGTGTTGATCAATCTCCTTTCAAATGCGTTAAGGTATAGTCCTGAGAAAGGGAAGGTGCTTATTCAGGTGAAAAATTTGGGACAACAAATTGAATTCTCAGTACAGGATTTTGGGAAAGGGATTGAAGAGCAATATCAGGCCAGATTATTTGACAGGTATTTTAAGGTTCCAACAGACGGTAAGAATAAATCTGGAACCGGGCTCGGACTTGCAATTTCAAAAGATTTTATCGAGGCCCAAAAAGGAGAAATTTTTGTTGAAAGTGAATTGGGGGCTGGGAGTAGATTTGTATTCAGGTTACCAGTTCATACAGCATAAATTTAAGGGCCAATACTTTTAAGCTTAATGTTCATAAGCTTGATTGGACTTAGTATTGATCAATCTTTTATTTGATTTGTATTAATTTCTTAGGGTATCTATGCTTCTCAATTTGGTATTTTTTACAAGCAATAGAACAGGCTTAAAGTTAGAATCAGAGCGACTAACAAATATCTTGCAAGTTTGTTTGATTAGTTTTTTTATTTCTTTTTGAATTAAAATGTCTGAGGGATGCAGCAACTGCACAAGTATAATCATGGCTTCAATTATTTTAACGTGAAGTTATTTACTGTATGTCTCTTAATTGTTAAGCCAACTTTACCTAATTATTATTTCCGCAATAGGTGAAATAATATTGAGAGATTTGTGCTGGATATTCAATTTTTGGTTCGCTTGATTTTTCATTTTTGGAATTATAGTTTAAAAGCCCCACAAAAAATTGTGGAGCTTTTATAAAATTCTTTTGTAATTACAATGCAAATCTAAGCGTAAGTCCGTAAGTTCTTGGATCACCAAGTACCCCTGCATAATGACCGGCATTACCACCTGCAGGTAATAATTGCTCAAAATAGTCCTTATTTAACAAGTTTCGACCCCATACATAGGCAGAGAAGCCTTTAGTAGCTTTATATCCAATTCTCCCATTGACAAGTGCATAGCCATCAATATTCAGAAATGCAGAGGGGGATGGACTCGAAGAGAAAGATGAACGGAAATAGCCATCTACAGCGGTAAAGAATTTCGCTTCTTTGTTAAAAAACTTCGCAGGTGTTGCGTACTCGCCACCTAATGATCCTGCCCATTTGGAGATGCCCGGAAGATTGCCTCCTGAAATGTCCTTAAATGCGACCTGAACTCCATTAACAGTTAAACCTGTTTCTTCGAGTGGAAGTGGTGCATTTGTGAACTTAACATAAGTTGCCTCAGTATAGGCAGCTGCGCCATAGAACGAGAAATTGTTATTAGCCCTTAAACTGATGTCTAGTTCAGCTCCTTTTACATTCACCTTCTCGGCATTGGCAATATAACCGCGATTAACACCTAATTGAGGGGATTGGACATTAGTCTGATAATCTTTGATATCTGAATTATGGAAGGTAAGATTCAAGGTTAAATTATCAGCAGGAGTACTTTTTAAGCCAAGTTCATAATGCTTGGTGTCCTCAGGTTTGATGACCGCCAGATCCGTTGCAGCTGCTCCATTAACAGTTGGCAAACCGGCAACATTAACCCCAACAGGTTTGAAACTTGTAGAATAAGTAGCAAAAGCATTAATACGTCTGTTTGGCCGGTATGATGCGGTAAGTGAATAGGTGAAATTCCGTTCATCGGCACTGGCAAGGTACGACTGATCACTATAAACACCGGTTTTAATGGCTAATAATGCAGCATCAGTAGTTTGCAATCCGCCTCTGGCAACCCTTTTATAGTCTACATCTTTATTGTCGTAATTAAAGCGAACACCTGGTAAAATGTGAAAGCCGTTTGCGATTTCCCAGTCTATACTTGCAAATGCCGCAGCACTTTGAGATTTAATGGAAGCATTGGTATAAATACCATATCCTTCCAATAGTCCCGGTGTTCTCCATAGGGCGCTGGTTGAACTTTGAGAAAAACGCCACTGTGCTGTGCCTGATTCTTCTGTTCCATTGATTTTTACTTCCTGATCAATATAAAATAAACCTACCACACCGCTTAATTTCTCAGTCAGCTGACCTGCATAACGCACTTCCTGCGACCAGTTACGATGTTCAGCAGGGTTTTGAGATTTTGCCAAAGCCTGTAAGCCGGTAAAGTCACGGTCATTTGAAGGATCCCAGTTCCAGTAGCGCCATGCGGTAGTAGAAGTCAGTGTACCTGGACCTAATTTTGTTTCTGCATTTAACGAGATACCGCCTAATTCATTGCCGGAATTCCATGGAGTATCATGATCAATTTTACGATCGAATGCATTTCTGCTTGGGAGGGTATAGTTAAGATCAGCTATGATCGCATCAAACTGGCGGTAAGCGGGACGTTTTGTTGTTACCACTCCTGCCACTACCTGAGCATAACCATCGGGCTGCTGATCTGATGCATCGGCTGCCAGGGTAATGAAAGTATTGTCATTAGGTTTGAATAACAATTGACCACGAAAGCCAAGGTTGTTTATATCATTCGTGAATTTGCCAGTCCGCACGTTTTCTACCACGCCATTACGCTGAGTACCAGAAAATGAAAGACGAGCGGCAAATTTTTTACTTAGTGGGCCTGTTACGGAAGCTTTGGCCTGGATATACCCATAATTTCCAAAACTGGTTTCGAAACTGTAGTCAGGTGTGAAGCTTGGTTTGCGGGTTACTATATTAAAGGCACCTGCGCTGGTGTTTTTGCCGAATAATGTACCCTGTGGACCGCGTAATACTTCGATACGATCAATGTCAATAAAATCAAGAGTTGCTGCTGCCGGGCGTGCATAATAAACGCCGTCAACATAATAGCCCACACCCGGGTCAAGACCGTCATTGGTAAGACCGAATGGTGAACCAATTCCTCTGATATTGACCCCTGTATTTCTTGGATTGGAAGTATACATCTGAACTGATGGAATTAGTTCCTTCACTCTTGTAACGTTGAATGAACCGGATTCTTCAATCTGAGCCCTGCCAACTACCGAAATCGGAATGGGAACATCCTGCAAAACCTCTGAACGGCGTCTGGAGGTCACTACGATTTCTTCAAGTAATGTATCATCGACAAGAGTTAGCTGCAATGGGGTGCTCTCAAATCTCAGGATCTGAAAATCTTGTGGCTTAAAACCAACGAAAGTAGCTCTGATAAAGAATGGAGGCTCCTGGTTTACACTCAGCATGAACTGACCAATAGAATCAGCTTTTGTCAAAATGCTGGTTCCTCTTATTGCAATGGTAGCTCCAGCCAGCGGCTGGCCCTGAGTGTCTTTAACTGAACCTGTAATTACCTGCTGGGCAGATGAAAATGTACTTTGAATAAGAAAGATAGCTAAAAGCAAAAATTTTAATTTATACGACAAATATTTCATTTTATGATTTATAAGAATTTTAAAAAAGATTAAATAGAGAATAGTGTAAGATGTTTTAGATCAACAGCAACATCGATTGGTTGATAGGGAAGTGGAGATTGAATACTTAATTTTTTTAGTGTGTACTGTTTTTTTCATCTGTTTCTTAATTGTATTAATCCCGCAGCTGCGGGATGATTTCATGCTGCAAGTATAATTAAAATCTACTAAATCCATAGACTTTATATAATAAATTATTTTTTGGATTGTTTTTCTTGAAAATTGAAATGGATGTTGAGGCTTAAACCCTGTATAGGACTCTTAAAATCTTAAGGTATTAATGAAAATTCGTACTGCACCGGCAAAAAAATCTAAATAATTGGGATAAAATTTTAGAACTAGTGTAGCAAGTGAACAGGTCTTGAACATTATATTTTGTTCATTCAATGTATTTGATTAAAATTGATTAACACCTACAATGATGTGATCAGTAATGAATTATAAAAACTTTCTAATATTTACTTTAATTCTGGTTGCATCAAATCAGCTTTCAATCGCTCAACAGGTAATTCCTCTGTATCCCGACAAAATTCCAAACTCAAAAATTAGCGCCAATGAAGAGCAGGCAACTGCAAATGCTTTAGTTGATACGGTTACAAGGAAAGTGTCCCTTCCAACTTTGACTATTTTTTTGCCTTTAATGAACCAATCTAATGGCACGGCTGTCATAATTTGTCCGGGAGGAGGTTATGGTGGTTTACTCACTAAACGCGAAGGTAGTGATGTAGCCAGGGCCTTTGCAAAACTGGGAGTCGCTGCTTTTGGTCTTAAATACCGTCTTCCGGATGATGGAATTATGGAAGATAAATCAATCGGACCATTGCAGGATGCGCTGCAGGCTTTAAAAACAGTTCGTCAGAATGCAGGCAAATGGAATATTGATCTTCAAAAAATTGGAATCATGGGTTTCTCTGCTGGTGGGCACCTCGCTTCAAGCGCGGGCACTCATTATGATGCCCGAATCATTGAAAATCCTGAAAATATAGATCTAAGACCAGATTTTATGGTGCTTGTTAACCCTGTTATCAGTTTTACGGATGAAATTGGTCATATCGGCAGCCGTAATAATCTTTTAGGAAAGACTCCTTCGGTTGAAAAGATCAACTTTTTCTCAAATGAACTTCATGTTAACCAGTCAAGTCCGCAAACTTTTCTGGTGCATACGGCTGATGATACGGTTGTTTCTCCTGAGAATAGTTTCAGATTCTATCATGCTTTGCGTAAGAATAAGGTTAATGCAGAACTACATATTTACTCTGAAGGGGGACATGGGTTTTTGAAAAAGCCTGTTTTTGAAGAATGGTTCGGGAGGGCTGTTAACTGGATGAAGGATAGGGATTTGATTGAATAAGGAACAAGGAATAAGGAACAAAGAATAAGGAACAAAGAATAAGGACATTAATTGGCAAGATTAAATTTTTTTGATAAGCACATAAAATGATAAGACATTATAGAATCCTTCTAATAATTTTACCTCTTGTTGCGAGCACACTAGCTATGGGGTGCATGGATAAGAGCATCGAATTCAAACCTCAAAAAGGTCAGCGGATTGTGATTATTGGTAATACGTTTGCCGAGCGCCTTCAAAATTTTAACTATTTCGAACCACTTCTTTACAAGAGCTTTCCTGATTTAAACCTGACCGTTCGAAACATGGGCTGGAGTGCCGATGAAGTTGGTCTGCAACCAAGACCCTACAATTTTGGTACACTGGATGAGCATCTGACACTCCAAAAAGCAGATATTATTTTTGCATGTTTCGGATTGAATGAGGCATTTAAAGGACCAGATAGTCTTGCAAATTTTAAGCATCGTCTTTCAGGATTTCTTCTTCATCTCAAACAGCAAAAATACAACTCAGTCTCAGCGCCTGAAATTATTCTTATTTCTCCAATTGCCCATGAGAAGCTGGGTGGTAACTTACCCGATCCGAAGGAGCATAATGCAAATCTGGAATTGTATACAGACGGTATGGCCGAAGTTGCCAAACAACTGGAAATACCATTTATTGACCTTTACAAACCCAGCCGTGATTTAGCAAATGCTGCTGATTCCATTACCATAAATGGAATACATCTTAATGATAAGGGATATAAAGCTATTAGTGAATTAATGGCTGAGAAATTGAATTTCAAATTCTATAAATGGAAAGATGAGCCTGATTACAGGCAATTAAAGTGGGCAATTGATCATAAAAATCAACAGTTCTTTTACAAATTCAGAGCTGTAAATGCCGAATATATCAATGGAAGCAGGAAAGAACCCTGGGTACAACCTGCAGGTGGACCTATTTCTTTCCCAACTGAATTGTTAAAATTAGATCAGCTGGTTTTAAGCCTTGACAGCATCGTCTGGACAGGTGCCAAAAGCAATTCTGGTATTGAAACCAAGAAAGTCAGGAGTTTAATTAATGATAAGCAGGAGATAATCGTTAAAAAGCCTCAGAATGCACCACTGGAAGAGCAATTTGTGGTTAAAGATGGCTTTAAAGTTGAGCTCTTTGCTTCCGAAAAGGACTTTCCAATCGAAAAACCGGTTAAGATCACCTTCGATCCGAAAGGGCGTTTATGGGTATCAACTCTGCCATCATATCTTCAATATTATCCCGGAAGTCCGCCAAATGATAAAATTATCGTTCTGGAGGATACCAATAGCGACGGGAAGGCAGATAAGCATACCGTTTTTGCTGACAGCCTCTACATGCCATTGGGATTTGAATTAGGTAACGGAGGAGTATTTGTTTCTCAGCCACCAAACCTCATGTTTTTAAAAGATACGAATGGTGATGGGAAAGCTGATTTAAGAGAAATCATTCTTCATGGTTTTGGTACAGAAGATGTACATCATTCAATTTCGGCACTTACCTGGGGTCAGGATGGAGCACTATATATGCATATGGGCACTTTTCTTCATACCCAGGTAGAAACGCCTTATGGACCTCAGCGATCTGCTTATGGTGAAACCTGGCGATACGATCCGATCACGATGAAACTGGAACCTTATGTTTCTTATCCTTATGCCAACCCATGGGGAAATGTCTTTACAAGGAATGGTACACACCTGATCGGAGATACCTCAACAGGAATGAATTATTTTGCACCGCCGCTTACAGTGGCCACTGAATATCCTGTGAAGCATGTTGAAATGAAGGATATGCTTA
>CAYJAM010000043.1:0-11552 GCA_964367725.1 uncultured Sphingobacterium sp.
CTTTGCACCGGCCTGAATATGTTTTTGTGCGTCTGCCTGAGTAAGAAATAAACCCGTTGATTCAATAATGACCTCAGCTCCAACTTCATCCCATTTCAGGTTTGAAGGATCTTTTTCGGCAGTAACCCGGATAGTTTTTCCATTTACTACCAGGTGGCCGCCCTCAACTTCAACTGTTCCCTTGAACTTCCCATGAGTTGAATCATACTTAAGCATATAAGCCATATAATCAGGCTCTACAAGGTCGTTGATACCAACCACTTCAATACCTTCACGTTCAATTGCAGCTCTGAAAGCCAAACGGCCTATTCGGCCAAATCCATTGATTCCAATTTTCATCTCTTTATTTTTTTGTTTTTATTGTCTGTGAATCCCCCGGAATGAAACAGGTATAATAAGTGTTTTTAATGCAAACAACTTACAGGATTCATTATTAATTTTTGTTTGAATAATATTTTAACAAGTTATATATAGGCTCTTTAATAACGGAGCTTACTTTTAAGTTATTGTTTTGTGCAGCCTGATGCAGGTAATCCTGAAATCCCGCCGCTACAGTTCCAATTATGTGTAATGGGACGTTTGGATACTGTTCTTTTAAAGGAATAATGTAAGTTTTAAAATAGATATCAAAACCGTCGGTTACCATTTTTTTTACAAAGCTGTCCTCTTTATTCTCCATCAAAAAATCGGCAAAGGAACTTAAAAACAAAGAAGGCTGAGCCTGCCTGTATACTTTATCGAGTATCTGAGTTCGGTCGAGATCATATTTTTTTTTGAATTTGAATTCGAATTCATCAGGCAGAAGATCATTCAAATATGATTTCAGCAATCTGCGTCCCAGCCAGTTGGATGATCCTTCATCACCCAGAATATAACCCAGACCATAATTATTCTCTATTATTTTTTTGCCATCAAAATAAGCTGCATTTGACCCGCTTCCCATAATACCTAATATTCCGGGTTCATCCCCACTTGCAGCAAGTGCTGCTGCTTTGAGGTCATGGTCTACAATAACTTTGCTGAATCTGAAAAAACGGCCAAGAGCGTTCGCTACAATTTCCCGGCGCTCGTTTGATGATGCCCCTGCCCCGAAAAAATAAACCCATTTAATTTTTTCAGCATTGTTTATTAAGTGGATATTCTTGTTCAGGAATTGAGTAATATAGTTTTCATCATTAAAAAATGGATTGATTCCAGGGGTCTTGAATTCTGAAATTGTCTTCCCTTTTTCAGCCAGTTTCCAATCGGCATGCCTTGATCCACTATAAACTACTGCAATCATATATTAAATAGATAATACACTCACCATTTCCATTAAATCGTCCTCAAGTTTAAAATGAGTGAAATTTAATGCTTCCTCGAGGGGTGTCATCACAACTGAATTTCCTCGCAGTCCCACCATTTGCCGGCTATTCCCAGCAATTAATCCTTTGACGGCTGCAAAGCCTAGGCGACTAGCCAGCACCCGGTCAAAACTGCTTGGACTGCCCCCGCGTTGCAAGTGCCCTAATATAGTGACTTTGACGTCGTAAAAATCAAATTTTTCTGTAACACGTTTAGCAAGCTGATAGGCTCCGCCACTTTTATCTCCTTCGGCTACTATCACAATACTGGATGTTTTTTTGTTTCTGGCATCGAGCGATAACTTTTCGATGAGCTCATCAATGGCAGTTTCACGTTCAGGCAAAAGTACTGCTTCTGCACCACCTGCAATTCCTGATCTTAAGGCAATACATCCCGAATCACGCCCCATTACTTCAACAAAAAACAACCGGTTGTGCGATGCCGCAGTGTCTCTGATCTTATCATTCGCTTCAATAACCGTATTAGTTGCTGTATCGAACCCAAGGGTGAAATCCGAACCATAAAGATCATTGTCAATGGTGCCAGGAATGCACAAAACGGGAATATCGAATCGTGAAGAAAGACGCTCTGCACCCCTTGCTGTTCCATCACCGCCTATTGCAACCAAGGCATCAATTCCTTTAGCTTTCAGATTATTGTATGCCTTTTCTGTTCCTTCATCTGTCTTGAATTCTAGGCAGCGGGCAGTTTTTAATATGGTACCACCCAGATGAATAATGTTTCCGACAGAACGTGCATCCATGTCCCAAAAATCACTATCCAGCATTCCCTGATATCCCTTGCGGATACCTACTACTTCGATACCCATGAATACCGCTGTACGAACTACGGCCCTGATACACGCATTCATACCGGGTGCGTCACCTCCAGAAGTAAAAACGCCTATTTTTCTTATTCCTGACAAATCTGATTATGAATAATATTTACGAATATAGTGTGTATTTTTTACACTAAGTAATTTTTGAATATTTTTTCACACTTTATCACTAAACCTTATATATTTAGTTTTTAAATTTTACATTTTGGGAACAATCCTGCCTAAGTTCGATTCAGTATTTTCTATTGATTGTGTAATATTTGGTTTCGATGAGGGAGAATTAAAAATTCTTCTGATTGAGCGAAATGAAGAACCATTCAAAAACTGGTGGGCATTGCCCGGATATATTGTTGAGCAGGATGAAAGTATTGACCATGCAGCTGAGCGTATTCTTTATGAGCTAACCGGTCTTAGAGGAATTTATATGGATCAGTTTTACACCTTCGGGGATGTGAACAGACACCCTCAGGGTAGGGTAATTACAGTTGCCTATTATGCAATGATCAGATTAAGTGGCACTAAGGATCTTAAGCCCGTTAGTAATTACGCATCCAAAGCAGTCTGGATTCCGGTAAATGATTTGCCAAAACTAGCCTTTGATCATGAAAAGATCTTTTCCAAGGGTTTTGATAAGATAAGACACAAAATTAGCTACCAGCCAATTGCATTTGAATTACTTCCGGAAAAATTTACCCTTACACAGCTTCAGCATCTGTATGAAGTCATCTTAAATAAGAAGCTGGATAAGCGAAATTTCAGAAAAAAGATGCTGAATTACGGGATTCTCAAAGAGCTTGATGAAAAGCAGAAAGGTGTATCCTACAGAGCTGCTAAACTCTATAAATTCGATAAGCGAAAATATGCCAAACTGTTCCAGAAGGAAATCACGTTTGGGAAATAACAGCTTGCAGATCGAGTCCGCAATGATAATGGGGAATAATTTAATTAAGGTGTTTGCCGAAAACCTTCCGGAATTCTTTTATCCACAAGCTTGAACCAAAGTGGTGGAATCAGAGCAGGTAGTATCATACTAGCATAACCACCAGGGAGAACTGGACTTTCAGGATATGACAAGAGCTGATTAAAAGGCTTTGCCGCATGAAAATGGTGGTCTGAGTGCCTGCTGAGATCGATAAGCAGAAAGCGACTGATTAGTTTGTCACTCTGCCAGGAGTGTTTTTCATTCACGCGTTCATTGTCCATTCTGCTTAAGCCATAATGTTCAATATAATTTGTATATTCCAGTAAAAGGTTTGCAAATACAGCTTGAATCAGAATTGCGACTAAGACTTCCAAACCCCAAAAGATCCCGATAAAAACAGTGGTTGCCAGATATCCTGAAATACAACTAATCATATAATTATTTAATCCATATGGAGCACGTTTTTTAGTGATACAACGCTGTTTTTCCATTTGCATGGATTGCTTTAACTGTCCGCCAATAGAACGTACAGCAAAATGATAATAGTTTTCTCCAAATTTTGCTGTTACAGGATCCTGATCGGTACCGACATATTTATGGTGAATACGAAGGTGATGTATATAGAAATAGGGATTGAAAACCGTAAATAAAAGAAAGCGACCAGCAAAATTCCAGATCCTGTGTTTTCTGTGAATCAATTCATGAGCTACAACAATGGCCAGAGTGCCAGAGGATCCACCTGTTGAGAGTGCGGCGGTAATTAGCCAATGGTCATGAATAATACCTGTTGAAATACCATAAATCAGACTTGAAATTGCTAAAATTTGTCCGGCAAGTGATAAAATCATTAAGATGTCTGGAAGCTTATCATCTGTCCAATCATCGTTTCTATGGTCTTCCGGAAGCAATATCTCAGCAATTCCAAGTACAATAAAAGAGAAGGTAAAATTTAAAAGCGTAAACCAGCCACCCGAAAGATTTCCAAATATGACCAGTACTACCGGAATCAGATTCAAAAAGTACTTCCAGTTTCGGAAGGATCTGCCAGGTCTCTTAACTTCAGTATTCATATTTGATTTTGGGTTTGGCAGCAAGTATCAAATAAATTCCTGCTTTTATTTAGATGAAGAGCTTCCAATATAAAGTGCTCCAGCCATCAGTGCAAGATCCTTCAATAAGCTTCCCATACCATTCTGATCACCACCCATAACCACAGGAAGGTGGATAGTAAGAATAAATACCAGCATTAATCCACCCAATAGATAACCTGCAAGTTGCACCGATTTGTTGATTATAAAACCTGCAGCACCCAGAATTAATAAAACACCAGTGATGTATACCCAGATTACCCCGCCAGGAACATAAGCAGGAACCATTCCCTGCATCTTGTCGGCAGACATCAGATGCATCACCCCAAATACTGCAAACGGGATTGCAAAAATTACTCTTAATAGACCGTGGGAAAGAATTTGATTCATTTTTTTAGGTTTAGGTTAAGAATTCGATTTATTTCTATACCTAATTTACTAATTATCAATGAATTTGAGTTTTTTTATTCTTTCCCGAAAAAAGTATCATTAAGATAGCTCCTGTGCTTATTAATGCCCAGCCGATCCACCGGTATTTGATCATTCTGCCCGCAACAGCAGCCAGTTTTTTTAATGGAATAAAATTAAAATAATTGCTGACTTTAAAATAGACTGCCCCAAAAGTAAAGGCCAGAACAAGGAGTAAAATCCATCCGCAAAAACGTAGCAGACCTCTTTTATTGCTTGCTGCAGCTATCAGTGATAGAATGGCAAGTGAATAGACAATCGAAGCCAATACCGTATCAAGATCCCAGTAATTCCAGTTGCCTATTATTGGTATATGCAGCATCGGCATCATTCCCCCGGCAATAACCAGAAGAGCACCAATGATTCCGATGTAGTTTTTCAAGGTCATTGCATTTAAAATTAGCCTTTTAGTGCAGATTGAGGATTATTACCTTCTGTCAACTCCATTTTTTCAGCAAAATGCGCACAATAATCACGAAGATCTTCTACAATTGCTTCTTCACCTGTTGCCCGTAAAAAACTGTCGCCCATAGTCTGAAGTGTCTCATAAAAAAAACGTTTCATTTCATCAACCGGCATATCCTTGGTCCAAAGGTCTATGCGCAGTGAGTTCTTGTAATTATGATCCCATAATGCCAGCATCATTGATTTTACTGGTAATGCTTCCTTGTTCTGAGAGTCAGTTGATTCCCAAAGGATATTTTCAGGTACGTTTTGATCGTCTAGTTCTATGGTAAGTTTTATTTCGGCTTTTTTCATTCTTAAGTTGTAAGTAATAAGTTATAGGTAATAAGTTTCGCCATCCTCATTGACGTGCTAAGTACAGGATTTTATTTCTCTGCGTTTAATTTATTGTCTTTATCTGTTCTCAGTGATTCATTATTTAAAGGTCTCAATATCCGGCTCTTTATTCTCAACTGTCAACTGTCAACCCGATAGCTATCGGGTGTCAACTGTCAATTTTAAAGTCAACTGAAAATATACAATTTAATCAGTATCGTCAAAACAGCTACAAAGATGAGAAATAGAAGTTCAATTAACCAAATGCGTTTTAGCTCGGGTATGTACCTACGGAATACCTGATCTGTGATAAAACTGAGAATAAGCATAATTATTAGCGGAATGCTTCCTAACTCACGAAATCCGTTTTCATCAGGGAAAAGTAGCAGGTATGCAATGCCTACAAGTAAGAGAGATGTAAGGATATTGAGCGGAGTTAAACGCAATTTCATTTTTTCCGGTCTTTTTTATGAACAGAGTCAAATTTGACACTTTTCTTTTTCCGGGCTGCACCAGGCTTATTATTTCTGACCTTGGCTTTAGGTTCAGCCTTTGCTGATTTTACCCCTTTCGAATTCTTAGCCTTTTTCTCATGGAATGCTCCTTTGAATTCTGGGTCTTCTCTACGTTTTTGCAAATCAATTTCCCTGGCAATATTCTGGCGCTCCTCATAGGGAGTATCATCAATAAATACACTTTCAGGCATTTCAGATGTAGGAATGGTCTGCCGGATCAGTTTTTCAATCTTTTCAACGTAATATTCCTCCGAAGGGCTGCAAAAAGTGATCGCATCGCCTGATTGAAGAGCACGTCCTGTACGTCCGATCCGGTGAACATAATCTTCAATGATAATCGGAACATCAAAATTGATCACATGGCTTACATTACTGACATCCAGTCCGCGGGAAGCCACATCAGTTGCAACCAGAATCCGTATTTCCCCTTCCTTAAAGGAATTGATTGAATTAATCCGGGTGTTCTGTCCCTTATTTGCATGAATAACCCTTACCTGATCAGGACCATATCTCCTTTCGAGGAAATGAAAAATATTATCGGCTACCGTTTTCGTTTTGCAGAAAACAATCAGACGGGTAAAGTCCTCTGTATCCTTAAGCAAATGCTGAAGCAGGTTTAGCTTGGTTTTCAGATTTGGAACTTTGTACAAAACCTGGCTTACTGTTGCTGCAGGAGTCGCCTGCTCTGCTACTTCAATTACCGTTGGATGTTTCAGAAAATCGCCGGAGATCTTATGGACCAGTTCACTCATCGTAGCTGAAAACAGCAGGTTCTGACGTTTTCTTGGCACAACTTCCAGAATACGGTGAATTGAACCGATAAAGCCCATATCCATCATTTTATCAGCTTCATCCATGACCAGAAATTTCAGATTCTGGGTATTAATATTTCCTTCCAGATATAGATCCAGAAATCGACCCGGGGTTGATATGATGATATCAACTCCCTTTTTTAATTCAGCAATCTGGGTTTTGGGACCTAATCCACCATAAAGCACAACAGTTCGCAAATCAGTATACTTAGCGAAGGTTTTCACATTTTCTTCGATCTGCATAGCGAGTTCTCGGGTAGGGGCGATGATTAATGCCCTTGGATCATTTCCCTGAGCATATTTCAGCTTCATCAAAATGGGCAAGACAAAAGCGGCGGTTTTACCAGTCCCGGTTTGTGCAATACCCATAATATCCTGTCCGGATAAGATTGGCATGATCGCTTTTTCCTGTATTGGAGTCGGCAGGGTATAGCCTGCATCCGCAACAGCATTCAGGATCTGCCTGTTCAGCTTAAAATCTTCAAAGGATAGTGACATTGTACAAAGGTAGGGATTTGGAATTTAGATTATGACTTATGGGGGCGGTTGTCTGTTTCCTGTTATCCGAAACAAATGTAAATTTCAAATCAATATTCACTTTCCTTATTCCTTGTTCATTATTCTTTGCTCCATTATTTTATCAATTCTATAATTCAATGATATAATTATACCCATGCCGACAAAGAACTAATGAAAATTATTCCGAAATTCGCAATGAACCTAATCTAAACCCAAGGGCATGTCCTCCATAATCATAAAATCTGCAACAATAGTAAACGAAGGCCGGACATTTATTGGGGATGTATTCATTAAAAACGGACTAATTGAACAGATAGGTGCAAGCCTTAATATGGCAGCAGATAAGGTGATAAATGCCGAGGGACTGCACCTTTTCCCGGGATGTATTGATGATCAGGTTCATTTCAGAGAACCCGGGTTAACCCATAAGGCAGATATTTTTACGGAGAGCAGGGCGGCAATAGCCGGTGGGATTACCTCCTTTATGGAAATGCCCAATACTGTGCCTAATACCCTGACACAGCAATTGCTTGAAGATAAATACCAGATCGCCAGAAGGACTTCTGCTGCAAATTATTCTTTCTTCATGGGAGCAGGGAATGATAACCTTGAAGAAGTACTCAAAACAGATAAAAAAAATGTTTGCGGGATCAAGGTATTTATGGGCTCTTCTACAGGTAATATGCTGGTGGATAATGAAAAGACCCTGGAGGGAATTTTTAGTCGGGCACCGATTTTGGTCGCGACCCATTGTGAGGACGAAGCTATCATCCGCGCAAATGCAGAGCAGTTCAGACTTCAATATGGAGATAATTTAACACCCGAAATGCATCCCCTGATTCGAAATGCTGAAGCATGCTTGATCTCAAGCTCCTTAGCTGTGGGACTTGCAAAAAAATACGATACACGTTTGCATATTCTGCACATTTCTACAGCGATAGAGACTTCTCTATTTGACAATTCCATCCCTCTCGAAAAAAAGAGAATTACTTCTGAAGCCTGTATTCATCATTTATGGTTTTCGGATGCAGATTATGCTAAAAAGGGTAACTGGATTAAATGGAATCCTGCAATTAAATCTGCCGCCGACCGGGATGAGATTTTTAAAGCGGTATTGGATGATCGGATTGATGTTATTGCTACAGACCATGCACCACATACAATCGAAGAGAAATCACAGCCATACTCCAAAGCACCAGCAGGCGGACCCCTGGTGCAGCATGGGTTGATGGCAATGCTTGAATTTTACAAACAGGGAAAAATATCTTTGGAGAAAATTGTTGAAAAAATGGCTCATAGTCCGGCGATCTGTTTTCAGATTGAGAATCGCGGATTCATCCGTGAAGGATATTGGGCTGATCTGGTGCTGGTTGATCTCAATAAGCGGTCGACTGTTAGCAGATCAAATGTGCTTTATAAATGTGGTTGGAGCCCTTTTGAGGGACAAACATTTGCATCTTCGGTAGTGAGTACAATCGTGTCCGGGAACCTTGTTTATGAAAATGGTAAAATTACTGAAGGGGTATTTGGGAAGAGGTTAGTATTTAACAGATAGTTCAAGGCTGACAGGGTTCCAAACCCTGTCAGCCTTTCTCCAAACCCTGTCAGCCTTCTCTCAAGAACATAATAAAATCGCTTGCCGAATGGTCTGTATAGCCAACATGTCTGAGCATACACATCACTTGTCCGCGGTGAAAAGTTGAGTGATTCATGCAGTGAAGAATAATTTCTGCATTGTTCTGGCTGAAAGTCTTCCCCTTCAAATTGATATATTCTGTACTTGTTAAGAAGAATTGATCGTTTTGGCCGGATATAAACTCGATAAAATCCGATGAGTTGTTTCTGATTGTTTGGCAAATATCAGCAAAGCTTCTGCCAGCATCGAGATTGTGCATATGAGGAATATTCTTTCCATTCAGGCGGGCAAGCCAGGTTTGCTCGGCATCTGCAATATGAAGGATGACTTTTTTGATGGTATGATACTCCGCTTTTTTATTCGCAACGATCTCGTCTTCATCAACCCCCGACAGATAATTACACATTTTCTCGTTCGCCCAATGATTGTATTGCAGGTAATTTAAAAGAAGTGTTTTCATAATCCGGTAGATAGATTAATTTAAAAATACGATTATTTAGATAGAAAACTGACCCATAATTTCTTAAAAACTAATCAGATTGTAATAAAATCTCAAATTGAAGAGAATAGTTCCGTATTGTGGCTAAACTGCATACCTTTGCGCCTTGTTGATAAGCAATTATGGCTAAAGTTTCTATTAATATTGCAACCGGTTCTGTACAGAAGGAAGAAATAATTGTTGGGATTGACCTGGGCACAACAAATAGCCTGGTCGCGTTTATTAATCCTGAAGGACAGCCACAGGTAATAAATGATACCGGTAAAGGTGTGCTTGTTCCTTCAGTTGTTCATTTTCAGTCGGACGGTGGACTTATTGTAGGAAATGAGGCAAAAGAATTTTTAATATCCGATCCACAGAACACCATTTTTTCTGTAAAACGACTTTTGGGCCGATCATTCAAAGATATTCAGGATCATAGTGGTTTATTTTCCTATAAAATTATTGATGACGATAGTGAAAGTCTGGTAAAGATCAAGGCTGGGGATAAGTATTTTACCCCGATTGAGCTTTCTGGGATGATTCTGAAAGAACTGAAGGAAAGGGCTGAACATGCCTTGAAAACTGCGGTTAACCGGGCTGTAATTACAGTTCCGGCTTATTTTAATGATAGTCAGCGTCAGGCAACACGTGATGCAGGTAAGCTTGCAGGGCTTGATGTGCTACGTATTGTTAATGAACCAACTGCGGCTAGTCTGGCCTATGGAATCGGTCTTGATCCTGAAGATGAAAAGATTATCGCGGTCTATGATCTTGGTGGGGGAACATTCGATGTTTCTATCTTAAAAATACAGAATGGAATTTTTGAAGTCTTATCAACCAATGGGGATACATTTTTGGGTGGAGATGATTTCGACAGGGCAATTGTGAATTACTGGATCGAAGAAAATCATTTAGGAGATAGGGCAATGGGTTCTTCGCTTAATCAGGCTCTACGTTTGAAAGCTGAAGAGGCAAAAAAGGCTCTGACCACACAGAATATATTTAGTGGTTTTGTTGATGACATCCCTTGTGCAATAACTAAACAGAAATTTGAAGAACTAATACTTTCCCGTGTTGAGCAAACCATAAATTGCTGTAAAAATGCATTGAAGGATGCAGGCCTGCATATAACTGATATTCAGGAAGTTGTTATGGTTGGTGGTTCAACCCGGACACCATTGGTTAAACAGATGGTTGCCTCATTTTTTGAGAAGGCAGTTCATGATCAGATCAATCCTGATGAGGTGGTTGCATTGGGAGCTGCGATTCAATCCGATATCCTGGCAGGAAACAGAAAGGATATTTTGCTGCTGGATGTTACTCCTCTTTCACTGGGGATTGAAACTATGGGCGGACTTATGGACGTAATCATCCCCAGGAATGCAAAAGTACCCGCCAAAGCAGGACGACAATATACTACTTCAATAGACGGACAGATTAATATGAAAATCTCTGTTTTTCAGGGAGAACGGGATCTTGTTACAGAAAACCGGAAGCTGGCCGAGTTTGATCTGAAAGGAATTCCGGCGATGCCGGCAGGTTTTCCAAAGGTTGATATTAATTTCAGGTTGAATGCTGATGGAATTCTGACGGTTGAAGCTGTTGAATTACGCTCGGGAGTAAAACAGGAAGTTGAAGTAAAACCAACCTACGGTCTTACTGATGAGCAGGTAGAAAAAATGCTGATTGACAGCATTGAAAATGCTAAAGATGATGTAAGCAGGAGAATGCTGATTGAAGCCCGTACAGAGGGAGAACAAATGGTTTATACTGTTGAACGCTTTCTGGAAAAGAATACTGAACAGGTTTCTGAACAGGAGGCAAAGGATACTCAAAAGTTAATTGACAAACTTAAATCTGCTTTAGGCTCAGGTGATAAAGATCTGATACATAAAAGTATTGATGCTCTAAATGAATTTACCCGGCCATTCGCCGAAAGGCTGATGAACACAGCAATTTCTTCTGCAATGAAGGGGAAGGCAATAGAGTAGGATTGTTATCAGTTATCTGTTATCAGTTACCTGTTGTCAGCTGTCTGATGAAATACTGAGAGATTGAAATTTTAATAATTGTCCTGAATTCTGGCTCCGGGTTCTTTGGTCTAAAAATTCTAATAATAATTAAACCAATTCGGAGGTTTTCTATGAGA
>CAYJAM010000044.1:0-11440 GCA_964367725.1 uncultured Sphingobacterium sp.
AAAACAAAAAACCCCCATAACTTTACGTTTGGGGGCTTATTTGCGGACCGGACGGGACTCGAACCCGCGACCTCCGCCGTGACAGGGCGGCATTCTAACCAGCTGAACTACCGGTCCGTTTTATCTTCATTATACCTTGCTTTCAGAGCTTTTTCCTGTAAACACAGGAAAGATACAATTTTATTTTTGTGCTTCGCACGTTACTATGTGATCCCGCTGGGATTCGAACCCAGGACCACTACATTAAAAGTGTAATGCTCTACCAGCTGAGCTACGGAATCATCCTTTTTAGATCTGCGGAAACCGTTTTTCTTAAAAGTGAGGCAAATATACGGCAATAACCTATATAGTGCAAATAATAAAAAGCTTAATTTTCAATCTGTGGCTAAACTGCTAATATTCAATTAATAACAATGAAAACGAAGTGATTTTAAGCCTTTTTTAAGCAGAAAATCATCAGGCAACTGAGCCCTCTTTCATCTTTTCAGCGTTCTCGGCCAGCTGTAACTGATCAATTATTTCCTGAATATCCCCATTCATCACATTTGGAAGATTATAAATAGTTAAGCCAATCCGATGCTCGGTTACCCTTCCCTGAGGATAATTATAGGTACGAATCTTAGCCGAACGGTCGCCGGTAGCAACCATTGTTTTACGCTTTTTAGAGGTTTCTTCCAGCATCTTTGCATGCTCAAGCTCGTAGACCCTGCTTCTTAAAACCGCAAATGCCTTGTCAAAGTTCTTCAACTGTGATTTCTGATCCTGACATTGCGCTACAATTCCGGTAGGAATGTGCGTTAATCGCACTGCAGAATAAGTCGTGTTTACGGATTGTCCACCCGGACCTGAAGAGCAAAACAAATCCTTACGTACATCGTTCATACTGATTTGAACATCAAACTCATCTGCTTCAGGTAAAACTACCACCGAAGCTGCAGAAGTGTGTACACGACCTGCTGTTTCGGTATCGGGCACACGCTGCACACGATGTACACCTGATTCATATTTCAATTGTCCGTAGGCATCCTCACCAGTTACATTAAAAACAACTTCCTTGTAACCACCCGCAGTTCCTTCGGTTACATCTACAACCTCCATTCGCCAGCCCTTTCGCTCGCAATAGCGGGTATACATCCGGTACAGGTCCCCGGCGAAAAGAGCAGCCTCATCACCGCCGGTCCCTCCACGAATCTCGACAATAGCGTTCTTGCTATCTTCCGGATCTTTGGGTATGAGCATCACACGAATCTTTTCTTCCAGTTGCTCTTGTTGAGGAATGAGCTCATCCAACTCCATCTTCGCCATTTCCCTCAATTCATCATCCTTCTCGTTCGAAAGAAGTTCTTTATTCGACTCGATATTGCTGATCACATTGCTGTAAATCTTATACTCATCAACGATCTTCGTCAGATCTTTATATTCCTTATTAAGCTGGGCAAAGCGCTTCATGTCGCCCATCGTTGCCGGATTGCTCAGCTCGCGCTCAACTTCCTGCCAGCGCTCTTTTATATATTCTAATTTTTGTAACATCCTGTTCTTTGAAAAACTTATTGAAAGCTTAATTAAAAAGCTTTTTTCAATAAGGCTACAAAAATACGGCTTTTTTGGAAATTTAGCTTAGGATTATAAGCGATTTGATTTACTGATACTAGTCTTCACGTTTTTTAAAGTAGCGAAGCTCCAAATTCTCCCCGTCAAAAACAGCGTAGGAATTAAAGTTAATCCATTCACCAAGATTGATATATCGGCTATTCCCCAATTGAACATCAAGTGGTAAATGCCTGTGTCCGAATATCAGAAAATCATAATGTTCCTTATGCAATAGATCTTTGGAATATGAAACAAGCCATTCTTTATCAAGATCTGTAAACTCCTCCTTCATATTATTCTGCAAACGACTATGCATCGACCATTTTCTTGCAATTCCAACACCCAGATTAGGGTGAATCCGCGCAAAAAGCCACTGACAAAAGCCACTTCTGAAAATCCACTTAAGGATTTTGTATTTAGCATCCCCCGGACCAAGACCGTCGCCATGATGCAAATAAAACTTCTTCCCGTTTCGCTCGATTACAAGTTCATTAGAAATGATCTGAATCCCCAGTTCTTTTACAAAATAATCGAACATCCACATATCATGATTTCCCTTAAACAAGGTGATCTTTATCCCTGAATCTGCGAGCTCAGCAAGCTTTCCCTGAAAGCGTATAAAGCCCTTAGGAATCACTGCGGCATACTCAAACCAGAAATCAAATATATCACCGATCAGATAGATCTCAGCCGCATCTGCCCGGATCTCTTCAAGCCAGCTAACAACAAGATCTTCTCGTTCACGGCTCAATGCATGATCGGGAACCCCAAAATGAAAGTCGGATGCGAAATATATTTTGCTGGATGACATGATTTCAAAAGTACATAATTTTTATTCTTTGAAATCCGGCTCATGAGCATTAAGTCCAAAACAATTGACGGGCAATTGACCATAATTTACCCAGCTTCTCGTATTTTTGAATTCATAAAACCAATTATCATGAAGCCTGTTCAACATTTTGTCATAGCAGCCGCACTGCTGATTGAGCCCCTATGCGGAATTGCACAGCATACAAGCCCCAATACAAATAAAATGGCCTACCCAAAAACCAATAAAATCGATATCGCAGATACCTATTTTGGCAACACTATAAATGACCCTTACCGTTGGCTTGAAGACGATCGTTCGGCAGAAACCAAAGCCTGGGTCGAAGCAGAAAATAAGGTAACACAGAACTATCTGAACCGGATACCATTCAGGTCAGCCATTAAAAGCCGCCTTGAAACACTCTGGAATTATGAAAAATATACTGCACCTTTTAAAGAGGGTGACTATACATATTTCTATAAAAACGATGGACTTCAGAACCAGTATGTCCTTTACAGACAGAAGGATAATACTAAGCCTGAAGTATTTCTTGACCCAAATACATTCTCCAAAGATGCTACAACTCCCCTCGCCGGAATAGAGTTCACTAAAGACGGGAGTATGGCGGCCTACCAGATTTCGGAAGGGGGTTCAGACTGGAGAAAAGTAATTATTCTCAAAACTAACGACCATAAAATTATTGGAGATACCCTTATTGACGTTAAATTTTCTGGCCTTGCCTGGAAAGGGAATGAAGGTTTCTATTACAGCAGTTATGACAAACCAAAAGAAGGAAGCCAGCTTTCAGGTTTAACACAGTTTCATAAATTATACTTTCATAGTACCGGAAGTTCGCAAAAAGAGGACAGGCTAATATTCGGTGGCGAGCAAACTCCAAGAAGATATATTGGCGCTGGTGTAACTGAAGATGAGCGATTTCTGGTTATTACCGCTGCTGAATCAACCACGGGAAATGAATTATATTTTCAGGACCTTTCAAAACCCGGAAGCCCGATCATTAATGTCGTAAACAATTTTAAAGGCGATCATAGCATTATCGACAATCAGGGCAGCAAGCTCTATATTTTCACTAATATGAATGCGCCAAATTATAAAGTGGTCACAGTTGATGCATCCAATCCGGGTCCTGAAAACTGGAAAGATCTGATTCCTGAAACTGATAATGTACTTAGTATCAGCACTGCTGGCGGGAAAATTTTTGCGAACTACCTGAAAGATGCGACTTCACTGGTTATGCAATATGACATGGATGGAAATCTTGAGCGTACAGTTACTCTGCCTGGAGTTGGATCAGCAAGCGGCTTTTATGCGAAAAAATCTGAGAAAGAGCTATATTATACATTCACTTCTTATATCTACCCACCAACTATTTTCAAATACATCATCGCAAATGGGCAGTCTATTGAATACAAGAAATCAGGAGTAAAATTTGACCCCTCAAATTTCATATCAAAGCAAGTTTTCTATACTTCAAAAGATGGGACTAAAATCCCTATGATCATCACTCATAAAAAGGGAATTGAACTAAACGGTAAGAACCCAACCCTGCTTTATGGCTATGGTGGATTCAGTGTCAGCCTGACACCGGCATTCAGTACTTCGAACATCGTTTTGCTTGAACAGGGTGGAATCTATGCGGTACCTAACCTACGGGGTGGAGGGGAATATGGTGAAAAATGGCACCTGGCAGGAACTAAAATGAACAAACAAAATGTGTTTGATGATTTCATAGCAGCGGCCGAATACCTGATCAGTAATAAATATACCTCAAAAGATTTTCTGGCAGTCTCTGGCGGATCCAATGGCGGACTACTTGTGGGTGCTGTAATGAGTCAGCGTCCCGAACTTTTTAAAGTAGCCCTGCCAGCCGTAGGGGTACTTGATATGCTTCGTTACAATAAATTCACTGCAGGGGCTGGATGGGCATATGATTACGGAACAGCAGAAGATTCAAAGGAAATGTTCGAGTACCTGTTAAAATACTCCCCATATCATGCATTGAAACCAGGAACCTCCTATCCTGCCACATTAATCACAACTGCAGATCATGATGACCGTGTTGTTCCGGCACATTCATTTAAATTCGCAGCCAGATTACAGGAATATCATAAAGGAGCAAGTCCGGCACTGATCAGGATCGAAACTAACGCAGGTCACGGTGCCGGAAAACCAACTGCAAAAATCATCGAAGAACAGGCTGATAAATGGGCATTTATGCTCTATAATATGGGACTGACTTTAAAAGAATAGTTGCCTGTTATCAGTTGTCTGTTATCTGGCTGCTGTTAACAGACAACTGGCAACAGGTAACTGGCAACAGACAATTCGTAATCAGTAATTGATAACCCGTAATTCGTAATTGATAATTCGTAATTGATAATTCGTAATTGGTGAACAACTACTTTACATTCGCAGAGTAATCCTCTCCCGGCTTTCCAATAGATTTATAGGTTCCTTCACCATTCAGAATAGAAGCAAGGACTGATTTATCAGATAAAACCTTCTGAGCTTCATTCAGCTCATTATCATATTTGAAATTTTGTTCAAGTCTGCCTTTTTCAAAATAATATCTTGATACTATTTCACTTTCAAGAACCTTTCTGATTTCATCCTTAAACAATACCAGATCATTTTTCTTACTGTGTGATACTTTTGCTTTAAGTGCATCGAATTCTGGCTTCAGATCTCCGATTTTGTTCTCTTTCTCGGCCTCATCACGTAATTCATTCAATAGTTTTTCTACTCTGGTATCATAATTATAGTCCCGCTTTGAAAGAAAAGCTATAAAATCGTTGTATTCAGCATCACTGAGCCTGAAATTTCTGGCGTCACTGATACTTGCTTTAAGATTACGGTATTGAGTTGCGTAATCAAAGATATGGTACCTCGAGGCCAGAGTCTGAGTTATCAGGCTGTACCTGATTGGCATTATAAAGACATCAGGAAAAATTCCGCTGCCATCGTATACTGATCTTCCTGATTTAGTTTTATACTCGGTGATAAGTGAGTCGGCCACCTTTACAACCATACCATCAGTGTCGCGGTGAGTATAATCAAGAGCCTGAATACACCGGCCTGATGGGGTATAATATTTGGCAACCGTAACTTTTACAAGGCTGTTGTAAGGAAGATTAAAAGTTTGTTGTACCAGACCCTTCCCAAAGCTGCGCTGCCCGATAACAACCGCCCGGTCGAGATCCTGTAATGATCCGGCAACAATCTCTGATGCTGATGCTGAACGATTATTGACCAATACAACAAGGGGTAAATTAGGTTCAAGCGGTGTACTGAAGGTATTATAAGTGATTGACTTCTCACGATTACGTCCTTTTTGAATCACTACAGTTACACCTTTATCAACAAAGAGATTCACTATTTTAACTGCTTCCTGAAGGATACCACCACCATTAAAACGAAGATCAAGTACCAGTCCGTTAATGTTATTTTTCTTGAGTTCTGCTAAGGCATCTTTTACCTCCTGAGCTGAATTTTCCAGAAATTTATCGAGTTTGATATAGCCAACATTATTCGCAAGCATACCGTAATATGGTACATTATTTTGCCTGATCTCTTCGCGCGTAAGATTTAGCTCCATTGTTTTTGGCATTCCCGGACGCTGAATACGAAGCTTAACCGGCGTACCTTTAGAACCTTTAAGCATAGAACTTACCTGCTCATTGGTCTTCCCTTTCAGGGAAACACCATTTATTTCGAGAAATTCATCTCCGGCACGGATATCCGCCTTTTGCGCAGGGAAACCTGCATAGGGCTCAGCTACTATTACCTTTCCTCCCCTGTTTGAAATTGTAGCCCCAATCCCCCCATACTGGGTACTGACATATTTTAATTTGTAGTCTTCAATATCTGATTCAGGAATATATTCAGTGTAAGGGTCCAATTCTTCGAGCATGGCATCTATACCATTCTTCATCATCTCTGAAGAGTTGACATCATCTACATAATTGATGCTCAATTGTTTATAAATAGCCGCAAATATGTCCAGGTTCTTGGACACCTGAAAAAGATCTTCAACAAAAGAAAATGAAAAAATTGAAATGATTACTACAAGGGGTAATAATGCTTTCTTGAATTTTGACCTTGCGGAACCAGAATTGACAGGATTATTCATACTTTAAATTATGATAAATAAAGATACAAAAATCCTTCCTTTTTTGTTTAAGGTAAAAAGATATAGAGAAAAGAGTGGGAATCTTTTTTATAGGCGATTCGTGTCCAGATGTAACATACCTTTTTTAAGAGTAAATATGATATACTCACGATTGCGCTTTAATCTGCTCATCAGTCTGGTAATCAGTTCCTCTTCATGGCCTTCCTGATATGCCAGATCCTCCTCACTAAGATTATTATATTTACGTTTTACTTTTAATTTCAAACGATCCCAATCTGAATTACTAATACTGATCTCTGCCATGGTTTAAATTTGTACAAAATTAAAGTTTATCGCGACAAATTTCAAGCTAATTCGCTTAAATGATATAAACTCAATAATTTGGATTAAATATTGACGTTATGAGTACGAATCAAAAATTTACTGTCATGAAAAAAATCATACTAGCTGCTTGCCTTTTGTTCATATCAGGTATGACGGCGATGGCACAATTACCATCATTTGCTTTTGGAATTAAAGGCGGTGTAAATTACTCTTCACTAAAAACGAAAAACGACCTTACTGATGAAAACAGTATTATGGGATATCAGGCCGGAATATTTTCAAGAATTGGTGCTGCAGGAATTTATTTTCAGCCGGAATTATACCTGGGTAGTAAAGGAAATGAATTCATCAGGATAGAAGATAATAATGGAACTGATATAAGTGCGAATGGAAAGGTGAAATTTACAACACTTGATCTTCCGCTCTTACTCGGGACTAAGATCGGCCCCAATAAGCTAAATCTTCGTTTTATGGCCGGACCGGTAGTATCGTTTATTATCGATGAAAATACCACATTCGCTACGGCATATCAGGGTGTAAGTGATTTTGGGAATTACAAAAAACAGACCCTCGGTTTACAAGCCGGAACAGGTGTTGATTTGGGGAATCTGACACTTGACCTGCGTTATGAAGCCGGGCTAAGCAATGTCAGCCAGAGTGAAAAATATAGTCAGAAGCAGAATTTATTCCACCTGAGTTTGGGAATCAAACTACTATAACAAAATTTAAAAATTTTCAGGAACAATAGTATTGTATAGAAAACTATACATAAAATTCTGTTCCGATGCTATTGTTTGACCTAAAAAATAGACAATACCCGCAGAGGATTCGAATAAATAATACCATAGCTGTCCTGATTTATGGTCTTTGCTATCAGGGCCCTTTTTAGATTAGATCAAATCAATTATGTTGTCTGGTTTTGGGCCCCGATTGCTCGCTCACTTCAGTAAGTTTACTCTCTATTGTAATTGAACTCAATAACAGGGGATTGACTCAAGGCTTATACTTTCTCTCACGATCCTGAAAGTGCCCAAATGGCAAAGAATAGCCAGAACTAAATAATTTCTCATTTTAGGTAATGAAAAAATGTAGATATAATTAAAGCAGGTAAAATTTGCCGGTCAATATATTTTGAGAAGTTCCCCAGCATAATGAATTTGTAATTATATTTGCGTCTCACCTAAAAAAGTCTGACCCTCTCATGGCAAGATTAAATTTACTTGAAGAAACCCGCTTCGAAAAACTTCCCGTTACAGTTTATCCAAATGAAGAAACCGCTGCTAAAAAGGTTGCACGACGGATTTCCGATCTGATCATCAGAAAACAAAAGAATGGCGAGAATGCAATTCTTGGACTTGCGACCGGTGCAACACCTGTCGGCGTTTACAAAGAACTGGTTCGGATTCACAAAGAAGAAAGCCTCAGCTTTAAAAATGTAATCACCTTTAATCTCGACGAATATTTTCCAATGAAACCCACATCTCCTCAGAGCTATGTGACTTTCATGAAGGAAAATCTGTTCAACCATATTGATATTGATATGGCTAATGTTCATATCCCTGATGGAACCTTAGCTATCGAAACAATCCATGGCTTCTGCCTGGAATATGAAAAGAAAATTACCGCCCTTGGGGGACTCGACCTTCAGATTCTTGGTATAGGCCGTACCGGACACATTGGTTTTAACGAACCCGGTTCTGCACCAAATTCAGGTACCAGGCTGGTAACGCTTGATGATTTGACCCGCCGTGATGCTTCGCGTGATTTCGGTGGAAAAGAAAATGTACCAACCAAGGCCATAACCATGGGTATCGGGACAATCTTTAAGGCAAGAGAAATCATCTTGATGGCATGGAGCTTGAAAAAAGCTTCCATTATTAAAAAAGCCGTTGAAGGTGAGATCTCTTCTGAAGTTCCGGCAACCTATCTTCAGCTTTCAGAAAATGTTGAATTCATCCTGGATCAGGATGCTGCTTCAGACTTAACCCGCTTCAACACCCCATGGCTTGTAAAAGATTGCGTTTGGGATGAACAAATGGTCAAAAAAGCGGTGATCTGGCTCGCCAATACCCTCGGGAAACCGATATTAAAGCTTACTGAAGAAGATTATAATAATCATGGCATGGCTCAGCTTGCAACCGAAAAGGGCCCTGTATACAATATTAACATCCATATTTTCAATAAACTTCAGCACACTATTACCGGCTGGCCGGGAGGAAAAGGCAATGCTGACGATTCACAAAGGCCAGAGCGTGCTGTTCCGGATAAAAAACGGGTTATTATATTCTCCCCGCATCCAGATGATGATGTAATTTCAATGGGTGGAACATTTATTCGCCTGGTAGACCAGGGTCATGATGTAAATGTTGCCTATCAGACTTCTGGTAATACTGCAGTTTGGGATGATGATGCACTCCGTTTTGTTGAATTTGCGCGCGATTTCAGTAAGTCTATTAGTTTAGATACACAAAAACTTGACGATCTCTATCACTCCATGCGGAATTTCCTTGAGACAAAACAGCCCAATCAGGCTGATACTGCCGAAATTCAGATATTAAAGGGACTGATTCGTAAAGGCGAAGCGATCAGTGGTGCACGTTTTGCCGGACTTAGTGACGAACAGATCCACTTCATGTCATTACCTTTTTATGACAGGGGTAAAACACATAAGAATCCTGTTTCTGAGGATGACATCAAAGTAACCATGGATCTGCTCGAAAAAATTAAACCTCATCAGATCTTTGCAGCGGGCGATTTTGCTGATCCGCACGGAACTCATAAAGTATGTTTTGATATTCTTATTCAGGCACTTGAACGCCTGAAAGATAAGGAATGGATAAAAGATTGCTGGCTGTGGCTTTACAGAGGCGCATGGCATGAATTCGAGACTCACGAAATTCAAATGGCTGTTCCGCTTTCGCCGCAGGAAGTTGAACGTAAACGCTTTGCCATATTCAAACATCAGTCTCAAAAAGACAGACCTGTCTTTCCGGGTGATGATGCCAGGGAATTCTGGGTTCGTGCCGAAGACCGTACCCGTGAAACCGCTAAAGCATACGATAAACTTGGGTTAGCAGAATATGAAGCAATGGAAGCCTTTGTCAGGTGGAAATTCTAATCGATTCTGATCAGATATCATGAGGAAAACGATCTCAGTTGTTCTTTTTAACATGCTGGTCGCGTTGACTGCTTTTGCCCAGCAATCTTCAAAACCCAATATAATCATCATTCTGACAGATGATCATGCTATTTCTACTATTGGAGCCTATGGATCGAAGTATGGGGCAACTCCCAATATAGACCGTTTAGCGAAGGAGGGAGGGCTTTTTAAGAAAGCATTTGTTGTAAATTCAATCTGCGGACCAAGCAGGGCCGTTCTACTCACCGGAAAGTACAGTCACATAAATGGGATGCGGGATAACCGCGATACATTTAATGCTTCTCAGGATGTGTTTCCTGCACGCTTAAAACAATCCGGATTTCAAACAGCATGGATCGGAAAGTGGCATCTGGTTTCCTATCCCCAGGGATTTACTTACTGGAGTATTTTACCAGGGCAGGGGCTGTACTATAATCCTGATCTGATTAATATGCAGGGCGATACCACCCGAAAGGAAGGATATGCTACAGATGTGATAACTGACATGACCATCGACTTTCTTGATAAACGCGATCCTTCAAAACCTTTTTTCGTGGTAGTTGGTGAAAAAGCCCCTCACCGCACATGGATGCCTGACATTCAGGATCTGGGTAAATTTGATAAAGTCAATTTCCCACTTCCGAAGAATTTTTATGATCAGTATACAAACCGGATTGCCGCCGGAATGCAGGATATGTCGATTGAAAAGACCATGAAACTGGGCTATGATCTCAAAATGAGAAGTGAACCGGATGCACTGGCAGCTTCTTTTCTTGCCCGGATGAATCCTGATCAGCGATTAAAATGGAATGCCTATTATGATAAAATAGACAAGGATTTACAGAGCAGGAAACTAACAGGAAATGAATTAACGGAGTGGAAATATCAGCGGTATATGCGGGATTATTACAGCACCACACTTTCACTCGACCGCAACATTGGTAAGATCCTATCCTATCTGGACAGGAACGATCTGACAAAAAATACCATTGTGGTTTACACATCCGATCAGGGATTCTATATGGGTGAGCATGGCTGGTTCGACAAACGCTTTATGTATGAGGAGTCGATGCGTACCCCTCTGATAATCAGATACCCGGGTATAATAAAGCCAGGTACAGTCTCAAATCAGATCGTATCTAATGTTGACTTTGCACCAACATTTTTAGAGGCTGCAGGCTTGGAAATTCCAAAAGAAATTCAAGGTAAATCCATGATGCCACTATTTAAAAATGTTAATGCAAGCATCAGAAAATCAGCTTATTACCATTTCTATGAATTTCCTGGCGAACACAGTGTTTTAAAGCATTTCGGAATTCGTACCAGCCGTTACAAACTGATCCGTTTTTATGGATATAAAGATTTCTGGGAGCTTTACGACCTGCAAAAGGACCCAAATGAAATGAAAAATCTTTATGGCCTGAAAAAA
>CAYJAM010000045.1:0-11408 GCA_964367725.1 uncultured Sphingobacterium sp.
TACAATTGACAGAATTTTATTCAATAAATAGATAAATATTTTGAATTTTATTCCGAATAAAATATTTTTACCGAACAATGTCTCAAAAAGAATATCAACTAGATCAGGTAGACCATGAAATCCTCGGCATGCTGCAGGGAAATGCCCGAATCTCAAATGCTGATATTGCAAGGGAACTGAGTATGGCCCCATCCGCGGTGCTTGAAAGGGTAAAAAAACTTGAGCAAAAAAATACCATTCTTCAATATACCACAAGATTAAATCCTTCGGCATTACATCAAAATCTGCTTGCCTATGTTTTTATTAAAGCTTCCGACGGGATTGGTTGTAATGACACTGCCTCAGCACTTGCAGCAATTCCTGAGGTTCAGGAAGTGCACCATGTTGCAGGGGATGATTGTTATCTGGTGAAGGTCCGCACTTTTGACTCAGCTTCACTAATGGAATTGATGAGAAACTCCATAGGCAAAATCCCCAATATTTTATCTACCCGAACAACTATTGTTCTTGAAACTGTTAAAGAACAACAGCAATTGGTAATACCTACGAAATAAACATGTCTAGTTCCACTAAAAAGTCCGCATCTCTCTTAATGGTTATCCTTGCCTTTGCAATAGTCTATATTGTATGGGGCTCAACTTACTTTTTCATCCAGATTGCTGTAAAGGATTTTCCTCCTTTCATTTTAGGTGCCTTACGATTTATAATTGCCGGTGTACTGATGGCTGCCTGGTGTATTTTTAAGGGTGAGAATATTTTTGCAGCAAAAGGAATAAAGCATGCAGCAATCAGCGGAATACTAATGCTTTTTTGCGGGAATGGTATTATAATATGGGTTGAACAAAGCATGCCTAGTGCAATGGTAGCCATCATGGTTTCGTCAGCTCCCCTTTGGTTTGTTCTGCTTGACAAACCCAAATGGTCTGAGAACTTAAGGAGTAAATCGATTATTGCAGGCATGCTGATCGGACTTGCCGGAGTGATCCTGCTCTTTAGTGAACAGGTTACTGAGGCTCTGTCTCTTCAGGGAAGTGAATCTGTAAAAATGAGCAGTATGGTCATGCTTGTTATTGCGGCAATAACCTGGTCCGGGGGATCGCTTTACTCTAAATACAAATCATCAGAAGACTCTATCATCGTAACCAGCACCTGGCAAATGATAGCTGCAGGAATAGCTTTCATCCCCGGAATCATCATTCGTAATGAATTTAATGGCTTTCATTGGAAGGCCGTATCAGGAGACGCCTGGATGGCCGTTATTTACCTGGTCGTTTTGGGATCCATAGCAGGTTTCAGCGCTTACGTCTGGTTATTAAAAGAGAGACCGGCAATGCAGGTCAGTACTTATGCCTATGTAAACCCTGTTGTGGCTGTGCTTCTGGGAGTATTTTTTGCCAATGAGCACATCTCCTCTATTCAGGTAATTGGACTTATTATTATCCTGGGCAGTGTTTTTATGATCAATATGGCAAGATACCGTAGAGAAAAACTTGCAGAAAGAAAGATCGCAGAGGCTAAATAAGTATTTTTCAGATCAGAAAGCTAAAAAACAAAGGATTACACTATTGTTGTAGATTTGCAGAATGGCCGGAATCTATATTCATATCCCTTTCTGCAAAAAAGCCTGTCACTATTGCGATTTTCATTTCAGCACTTCTCCTCAGTACAAGGATCAGATGCTAAATGCCCTGAGAACTGAAATCATCCTCCGAAGAAACTATCTGGATAAAGAAAAAATTGAAACGATCTATTTTGGGGGTGGTACCCCTTCATTACTGAGTGCTGATGAATTGCAAGTTCTTATTGGTCAGATCACCGATCAGTTCGAGGTCTCCTCAAATGCAGAAATAACACTCGAAGCGAATCCGGATGATCTGAATCCACAGTACGTAAGGGAAATAAAAGGTAGTCTGATAAACCGTTTCAGCATTGGTGTTCAATCATTTCATGAGGAAGATTTGAAATGGATGAACCGTGCACATACTGCCAGTGAAGCCCAAAGCGCAATAAAAAGAGTTCAGGACGCAGGATTTGAAAATATTACCGCTGACCTGATCTACGGATTTCCACTACTCAGTAATGAAAAGTGGGAATTCAATATTCAGCAACTAATTGATTACCATGTTCCACATATCTCTTCCTATTCCATCACAGTAGAACCCAAAACTGCATTGGCAGCCTTTATCAATAAAGGTAAGCAGCCTGGAATGGATGAAAGCCAGAGTGCATCCCAATTCCTTAGGCTAATTGACCATTTGACAGAATCTGGTTTTGAGCATTATGAAATTTCAAACTTTGCAAAACCGGGTATGCATTCACGGCATAATTCAAATTACTGGGATGGGGTGAATTATCTTGGTATAGGGCCTTCTGCTCACTCTTTTAATGGAGAAAGCCGGCAATGGAACATTGCGAATAATTCGAAATACATTAATGAGATCGGATTGAAAAAGATTCCGGCAGAAACTGAAATATTGAGTACCGAAAACAAGGTCAACGAATATATCATGACCTCCCTGCGTACCAGTAAAGGTATGGATCTGCAATCGATAACCGAGAAATTCGGATCCGACTATTCAAATGAAATTTACAATGGCCTTGAACCCTTCCTCGGGAAAGAATGGATAAATATTAAGGAACAATTGGTTACCTTAACAAGGGAAGGAAAACTTTTTGCAGACCATATTGCTTCAGAACTATTCCTCAGCACTAATTAGGTTTTAATCTTATGGAAGTAAAGAATAAAATAGTCTGGATCACCGGCGCTTCAAGTGGAATCGGTGAAGCCCTTTGCTATGAACTGAATCAGGCCGGGGCCAAACTGATTATTTCATCAAGAATGGCTGAAAGCCTGTATCAGGTAAAGAATAAATGCACCAAGAATCAGCTGGACGTACACGTACTTCCATTAGATCTTGAAAATATCCCTGAGTTGGAGGATAAAGCAAAGGCAGCACTTAATATTTTTGGAAGGATCGATATCATCATTCATTCGGGAGGTGTAAGTCAGCGTTCTCTTGCAATGGACACTGACCTTGATGTTGCTCAAAAAATCATGAATATTAATTTCTGGGGGGCGGTTGCCTTGACTAAGGCAGTAATGCCCTCTATGTTATCAAATCAATCAGGGCATATTGTAATCATCAGTAGCCTGGTTGGGAAATTTGGAACCAGATTCCGCTCAGCATATTCGGCTTCCAAACATGCATTGCATGGCTATTTCGACTCCCTGCGTTCAGAAATTGATCCAAAAATCAAGATCAGCATCATTTGCCCGGGTTTTATTAAAACCAATGTAACGCTTAATGCTTTAACTGCTAAAGGAGCAAGGCAAAACACGATGGATGATGCCCAGGCAAATGGAATGTCTGCTGATGAATGTGCAGTTAAGATTATAAAAGCAATAAAATCGGGTAAAGAAGAGGTTAATATTGGCGGTAAAGAGAAATATGCCGTACTGCTAAAAAGATTCCTACCCGGACTGTTTTCAAAGATTGTTAGAAAAGCCAAAGTTACCTAAAGCTCTAGCTCGAATGATCGGCAATTACCTTCCATTCACCATTAATTTTCTTTAAAATAAGTGTGAAAAAGCCCTTGGGTTCATCCTTTTCGCGCTTTAAATGCCAGGCACCTAATACAAATGCATGATCAGCAGAAATCAACCTGACTTCTTTGATATCAAAACTTAAAAAGCCCATTGCATTCTTATCAGGATAAGCCTTTTTGTAATTCGCCAGTGTATTATCCCAGCCATATTTCGGTCCGCTCTTACCTACAAATACCAATGAATCAGATTTCAGATAACCCTCCATGTAGTCTACTATATTTCCCTTGTTCCATGCCTTTCGCTGATCCTCAAGAAGTTTAAGGATTAAAATCTTGTCATTCTCCTGAGCAGATAACTGCATTGACCCCATAAAAAACAGGAACATGATCATAAGTTTCTTCATTCTTAAAAGTAAGAATATTAAATAATCGGGCCCAGCCTTTATTTGACATGTCCATAACATATTTAGATTCATAAACCCTTAACTTCGTTTTTTCGTAAATCAAGGTAAAATCAACTCATGCGGGGACATGAATTCTCGAAATTTATTCCAAATGAACTTCCTAAAGGAGGTTTCGAAGAACTATTGAAGTTATTTCTCGAACTCCTGAATTATACTTCCGGGGATGCGAACGAGGCTTTAGACTGGATGAATGAGCTAGATAAGCAATATAATCTTACCCGTGATGATTACGGAATGGGTGATTTCATTGAAGATCTCAAAAAGAAGGGCTATCTGGGAGATGATGATCAAAATTCAAAGGGTTTTAAAATCACTTCAAAAACCGAACAAAGTATCAGACAATCAGCACTTGAGGAGATCTTTGGGAAGCTAAAAAAATCCGGGAAAGGTGGACATAACACCAATATTTCAGGACTCGGAGAGGAGAAAAATGCCGATCGCAGAGAATATCAGTTTGGCGACAGCCTTGATCAGATTGATATGACTGCATCAATCCATAATGCTCAGGTTAATCATGGTATTGGTGATTTCTCAATGACTGAAAGAGATCTGGAAGTTGAAGAAAAGGATTATAAGACCATTACTTCTACAGTTCTGATGATCGATATCTCTCACTCCATGATATTATATGGAGAAGATCGTATTACACCTGCAAAAAAGGTAGCCATGGCGCTTGCTGAGTTAATCCGAACCAAATATCCAAAAGACACGCTTGATATTGTTGTTTTTGGGAATGATGCATGGCCAATAACCTTAAAAGAACTTCCCTATCTTCAGGTAGGGCCTTACCATACCAATACTTACGCAGGCCTGGAACTTGCAGTAGACCTGCTCAGGAGGCGAAAAACCCATAACAAACAAATCTTTATGATCACTGACGGGAAGCCCACCTGCTTAAAGGAGGGTACCAAGTACTATAAAAACAGTATAGGCCTTGACAGAAAAGTAGTTAATAAAACCCTGGGAATGGCTGCACAGTGTAAACGTCTTGGGATACCGATAACCACATTTATGATCGCCAGGGACCCATATCTTCAACAATTTGTTAGACAGTTTACCGAGATAAACGGAGGCAAGGCTTTCTACAGCTCTTTAAAAGGGCTTGGGGAATATATTTTTGAGGATTACATTAAGAACAGAAGAAGAACGATTAGATAGAAATTCGACAGATACTATGCTGCATATCAAAACACTGAAAGAACTAAAAGAATCGGGTTATGTTTCCCGCTCAGTAAAGGAAGAACTCCGTGAAAATCTTATACGTGAACTAAAGAACAAAAACACAGTACTCGAAGGAATTATAGGCTATGAAGATACCGTAATTCCGGATCTGCAGACTGCCATTTTATCTCAGCATAACATTCTGCTCTTAGGCTTGCGCGGACAGGCAAAAACGCGTATTGCGCGTCTGATGATTAACCTGCTTGATGAATATGTGCCCTATATTGAAGGCTCTGAATTATTTGAAGATCCATTAAACCCAATTTCATGGTTTGGGCATCATACCCTGGAAATTAAAGGTGATAATACCCCAATTGCATGGTTGCATCGTTCTGATCGGTATACCGAGAAGTTAGCTACACCTGATGTAACAGTTGCCGATCTTATCGGAGATGTCGATCCAATTAAAGCAGCAACCTTAAAACTAACCTATTCGGACGAAAGGGTAATCCACTTCGGATTGATTCCACGCGCCCACCGTGGTATTTTTGTGATCAATGAACTCCCTGATTTACAGGCACGGATTCAGGTAGCCCTATTCAATATCCTCCAGGAAAAAGATATACAGATAAGGGGATTCAAACTTCGTCTGCCGCTGGACATTCAGTTTGTCTTTACTGCTAATCCTGAGGATTATACCAATCGGGGGGCAATTGTAACCCCTCTCAAAGACAGGATTGAAAGTCAGATTTTAACACACTATCCAAAAAGTATTGATATTTCCAGAAAGATTACGCAACAGGAAGCCAAACTATCAGCTTCTCAAAGAAGCACTATCGAAGCTGACGGATTAGTAAAGGATCTTGTTGAGCAGATTGCCTTTGAAGCTCGTGAATCAGAATATATTGATAAAAAATCAGGGGTTTCTGCCCGTCTGACTATCTCTGCCTATGAGAATTTGATCAGTAATGCTGAGCGCAGAATGTTACTCAATGGTGAAAACCACACCTTTGTCCGGATCTCAGATTTTCTGGGTGTAATTCCTGCAATCACCGGAAAGATAGAACTTGTTTATGAAGGCGAACTGGAAGGTCCGGGTAAGGTGGCGAATATTTTACTTGGTAAAGCTATTAAAACCCTGATGCTTAGCTATTTTCCCGATCCTGAAAAACTCAAGAAAGCAAAAGCAGCCAACCCATATGCGGATATAATTAACTGGTTTGCAGCTGGTAATACCATCAGCCTGGTTGATGACCTGTCGCTGGAAGAATATATTGCAGCTCTTGAATCAGTACCCGGACTAAAAACTGTAATAAAAACTTTTCATAAGACTCTAAGTAAAAACCAGCAGATTCTCTTAATGGAGTTCTTATTGCATGGCCTGTCTGAATTTTCATTGATTAACAAATCCTACCTTGATAAGGGATTTAGTTTTAATGATATGTTTAACAGTCTTTTCAATGCCGAGTTTGAAGATGATGATGATTATAACGAGGATCGGGATCAGTTTTAGGTCCAGTTCTGAAAGCTTAAAGTAACTAATGGCAAACCGTATTTTTGGATTAATAATCATCAGTATTCTGCTGATCATTATTGATATCTACATTTACAGGGCAATCCGCTCTGTCAGCTGGAAATGGAAAGGGCAAAAACATCTTTCATTTACCTATATCTGGTGGGGATATACCTTTCTGCTGATTGCCGGGGTTTTTATAAGTATATTTTTCAATATTAAATTCCTCCTTCGATCGATCATACTGGTTGTATTCTTCCTGACCTTTGTATCCAAAATATTTATTCTGCCTTTTCTTATTGCTGATGATTTACGCAGGCTAATGGTTTGGATCAGCAGGAAGCTAAAAAGACAAGAAATCACTGAACAAAATAAAACCAGTGGCATACCCCGTTCTGAATTTTTGATCAAAGCCGGAACCCTGGTTGCTGCAATACCTTTAGCATCTCTCACCTACGGTGTTGTTTCAAGTGCCTACGACTATCGGGTTAAACGCAGGACACTTTATCTTCCAAACTTGCCAAAAGCATTTGATGGAATTAAACTCGGACAGCTTTCGGACATTCATTCGGGCAGCTTCTATGACCGCAAGGCCGTTATCGGGGGTGTTGATATGTTACTGAAAGAAAAGCCGGATATGATATTTTTTACCGGAGATCTGGTGAATAATGTTGCCTCAGAAATGTATGATTACCAGGATATCTTCTCGAAAGTAAAAGCCCCTCTTGGAGTATTCTCTGTACTTGGAAACCATGATTATGGAGATTATCATTTCGGGCAGGGAACTTCTCCGGCTAAAATAAAAAATCTGGCAGATGTTAAGCAGACTCATAAGAACATGGGTTGGGATCTTTTGCTTAATGAAAACCGGAGATTGAAAATTGATGGAGATGAGCTGGCAATATTAGGGATAGAAAACTGGGGTGTTGGCCGCTTTGCGAAGTATGGCCGTATGGATCTGGCGGTAAAAGATTTAGATGATGTACCAGTAAAGTTATTGCTATCACATGATCCATCCCATTGGCGGGCACAAGTTTTACCGGAATATCCTCAGATCGATGCCATGTTCAGTGGCCATACGCATGGCATGCAGTTTGGCCTAGTGACTGATAAATTTCAGTGGAGCCCTGCACAATACGTTTATAAAGAGTGGGCAGGACACTATAAAGAAGGCTTGCAACAACTTTATGTTAACGTGGGATATGGCTTCTTAGGCTATCCTGGCCGGGTTGGAATTTTACCTGAAATTACGATCTTTGAGTTACGCCGGGGGGATTCCTGAAAAGATCCCGGGTTCTATCTATGAACAAATACCTTAGGCAGAGCATCGACCTTCTTCTATTCAGCAATATTTTTATTGCTATTTGTGCGGTAGCTCAGGGTTTGGTTACCTATCAGCTGCTGAAGGTTAAACCTGATATGTATGTATTAGGACTTCTTTTCAGCTCAACTTTAGCGCTATATAATTTCAGCATCGTTCTATCCAGACCTAAAAACCCGGAGAGTTCGACTTCGGCAAGGGTAAGATGGATCTTTTCCCATTACCGACTGATGATTACAATCAGCATTATTTCGGTCTTTTCAATAATCCCACTGAGCTTATTCCTGAGCACCTCCTCAAAGATTTTGCTGTTAGCACTTGCTCTGATCTCAGTAGCTTACAATCTTCCACTATTTACTATTCATGATAAAAAATTCGGGTTGAGAAACATTCCGGGAATAAAATTATTTCTCATTGCTTCAGTATGGGCTTTTAGTTGTGTTTTACTCCCGATACTTGAAATGGAAAATAAGTTATCGATCCCTGTTACGTTAAACGATACGATATTACTTATCGCTAAACGTTTCCTATTTATTGCAGCAATAACAGTGCCTTTCGACATTCGCGATATTTATCAGGACAAATTTTATGAGTTAAAAACCATACCAGTATTATTCGGAGAAAGATGGGCATTGTTAATTTGCCAGGGATTGCTTGGAGCATATCTTATTTTACTGGTGCTTTTCACAGAGCATTTTGACGCCAACTTTTTCGGATTGAGCCTGACTATCATTTTAACCGGATGGTTAATTTTCAGATCAAAATGGAAAAAAAATGAATACTATTACTTTTTGTACCTGGATGGTACAATGATCCTTCAATTTTTTATGCTTCTTCTTTGCGGCTCACTCATTTTATGAAACCATCATGATTTTATCCAAACCACAGGGGGGATTATTAAATCATGGTCACCCGCCCGGCCAAGCCGTTCGGACGGGCTTCATCACCTTTAAAAAACAAAAAATAAACGGATGAAAAATATCAGTATTTCATCGATCAATATACTTGGCAAACCTGAGTTATTAGTTTCCGACCACCAGAAGGCTCATTCGGCATACCGCAAGCAAGCCATATCTGGTGATTCTATTGAACTGGGGATGACAGGTTTTGCAGGTGATATTATCGTTGACACAAAACATCATGGTGGAAATGACAAAGCCGTATGCTGCTACAATTCTGATCATTTTAAAAAATGGAAGGCAGAACTTGGTTTTAATCTGGGACCTGCAGCTTTTGGGGAAAATCTGACTCTAAGTGGCCAAAATGCAAATGAAGAACATATTTTTATAGGCGACCGCTATCAGTTAGGCGAAGCGATAGTTGAAGTCTCAGAGCCTCGTGGCCCTTGTTATATGATTGGGATCAGATATAATTATAAGCAATTCCCTGTTCATTTACAGCAAACCGGGCTAACCGGATATTATTTAAGGACAATCAAACCAGGCCTGGTAAAAAAGACCGACAAGCTTATACATCTTAGCTCCCATCCCGAAAAAATATCAGTAATGAATGTAAACTTTGTAAGATATCACGACCCCGAAAACAAAGAATGGCTTCAGCGGCTGGTCTCACTAAACGAATTGACTCTGGAGTGGAGAGAACGGTTTGAGAAAATGCTGAGCAAATTATAACCCAGGCATTTAATCAATTTATTCAATAATGAACTTGTAACCTACTCCACGGACAGTTTGCATAAAATGCGGCCTGTCGGGATTACTCTCTATCTTTTTTCGTAAACGAACAATATGCATATCTAAGGTTCGCGTATTGACATCCGAATTATAGCCCCAAACCACCATCATTAATTCATCGCGGTTAATAACCGTATTAGCATTCTTTAAAAAATACAGAAGAATCCGGTTTTCAAGTATAGTAAGTTCAATTTTCTTTCCCTCACGCATCAGAGAATGTGTGTTGGGATGATGCTCCATATTACCGAATTTATATATTTCGGTCTTTTCATTATTAATAAAGAACTTAACCTTGTTTTCAATTAATGCAACCAGAACATCCATATTAAAAGGCTTGGTTACATAATCAGAAACCCCAAAATTGTAGGCATCAATTTTATCAATATCCTGCGCCTTTGCCGTCATCATTATGATCAGATTATCAAAGCCCTGTTTACGAACATTCTGACATACTTCAGAACCCTGTTTTGTTGGCAGCATCCAGTCGAGCAATACAATATCAGGTTCCTCATTCATAATAAGTTCTTCTGCAATCTGGCCGTCTGCAGCCTCAACAACTTTATATCCTTCGGTTTGCAGACGATGAACAACTAAAAACCGAAGATTCTCATCATCTTCAATAACTGCAATTTTGATTTCTTTTCCCATGTTTATATTTCGTAAGGCAATTCAATTCTAAACTCTGTTCCCTTTCCTACCACACTTTTTATTGTAATTGTTCCGTTCATAAATTTAATCAGTTCTGCACAGAATGCCAAACCTAATCCTACACTACCCTGCTGATTATATTGATTTTGTACTCTGTAAAATTTTTTAAAGATATTCCTGATATCTTTTTCCGGAATTCCGATCCCCTGATCTGAAAATTTAAAAACTATTCGATTCTTCAGTTTTTGAATACTGATCCTTAAGACCTTTTTGTCCGGGCTGGAATACTTAAAAGCATTATCAATCAGATTCTGAAAGATACTTCCCAAAAGTACAGGATCGGAATTAAAATACTCAACATCTTTAATATCACAATCTATGTCGAAACCCGGGTATTTTAACTGGTAGCTATCAATCATATTCTGACAGAATACTTCGAGATTTATGCTCTCAGGTTTTAATTTTATCGCTTTATTCTCAATCTGGGCAAAAGACAAGAGCCTGTTCATCAAATCGTTAAGCTTATCTGCCTCTTCGTCCAGAATCTTACCATAATGCAGACGTTCACGATCAGACAATTTGGAAGCGCTCCTGATATTATTTCCAGCAATTTTTATAACACTGACAGGAGTCTTAAACTCATGTGTAAGATTATTGATAAAATCATACTGCAGCTTGAATAGTTTACTGTTGATATTCAGGTTTCTGAAGATCAGATATGCAATAAGCACCAGCACAAAATAGATAATAAATAAACCGGCAGCGATAGGCCTGAAGCGGGAATTCACTTCCTTTCTTAAAAAATCTTTGCCTGAGCTGAAGTATAATTTATAATCGGAGAAAGGTCCTGATAAGGGGAGGTCATTTTCCATAAAGCCGGAGTCATTTTCAAGCGATTCATAAACCAGGGGCTTGATACTGATATACTGGTATAATTCGGGATGTGAATTAATAATTTTCAGCTCCAGTGGATTCAGGTAAAATGTAAGCATATCCATTTCATAAACCGGAGAGCTTGGTCTATTTTTATACATCAGATCCTTGTAAACCTTAATTTCCTCTCG